>CAYHDD010000029.1:0-12426 GCA_964355195.1 uncultured Rhodoferax sp.
TTCGACCCTGAACAGTGTGGGTGCGTCAGTCGGATTCAGTGCGGGACGTAACAGACGTGGACTTGTCGTTGTATCGAGGCAAGGCACGGGAGGAGGTGCGGGTGACTACGGCGTGAGGCGGCCAGGTGGATGGCGTCCTAGAAACCATCCACTTGGCGATGTAGCCGCTGCGCGGCATTGGCCCCCGGTCGCCGGTCTGCCCGTCCGCCCCCCCCACGGGGGCTCCCTCAGCTCAGCGCTTTGATAGCGCTGGATTCGAAAAAGTCGCTTACATCCGCCGTTACATCATAAAAATGCAGCACACAAAAAGGAAAAGCCTGCTATGTTTTAAGTAGCAGGCTCTTCAATGCCTACAAGGCTTTCAATTGGTAGGATGTGGGAGATTCGAACTCCCGACCAACGGATTAAAAGTCCGCTGCTCTACCAGCTGAGCTAACATCCCATCAGGTTCATAAAATCAGTTTCCCGAACCCAGTCAAGCCTTAAATTGTAGCGTCATTCTTGCGGCCTATTGGAATCAAGACTGATTCGATCAAGGAGCCAGCCCGCTGCGCATTGCCCGAAGGTGGCCGTCACGCTGACCACCGAGCCGTAACCATGGCAATTGAGAGATCCATCGGTGCTGAGCACACAGGAGGCGTCGGCAGCCTGCACCGCCTCTCGGCTGAATACACAGGCGACGCCGATCTTGCGACCCGCTGATGGTGCTGCGTGCTCCTTGCGCAAGCGATAGCGCAGTTGCGCGAGAAGAGGGTCGTGGGTGGTTTGGGCCAAGTCATCGATATCAACCAGGTGGGCGTGACGTTTGCCACCGGCGGCACCAACCGAGATGAACAGCGTGCCAGTGCGCAACGCCCAGGCGGCCATGGCGGTCTTGGCGCGCACCTGATCACAGGCGTCGACCACGGCATCCACATCTGGTGGTAGCAGCGCGGGCCAATTGCCGGGTTCAACAAACTCTTCGATGCAGTGGACCTGACAGGCCGGGTTAATGAGCGCAATGCGGTCACGCATGGCCAGCACCTTGGCTTGCCCAAAGCTGTTCTGTAGTGCATGCACCTGTCGGTTGACGTTTGATTCGACGACGTGGTCCAGGTCAATCAGGGTCAAGCGCCCGACCCCGCTGCGCGCCAGGGCTTCTACCGCCCAGGAGCCAACGCCCCCAATGCCAATCACGGCCGCGTGCGCCGCTCGAATTCGCGCCGCACCCAACACGCCATACAAACGTGCCAGCCCGGCAAATCGTCGATCTGCGTCCATCGCCGGGCTTCGCTATTTCAAGCGCGTCAAACGTTCCTTCGCCACCCCTGCAGCCTCGGATTGCGGATACGCCTTGATCAGATCTTCGAGTGTCTTGCGCGCGCCGCGCGTATCCTTCAACTCGATCTGGCAATTGGCAATCGACAGCAGCGCTTCGGACGCTCGCAGATGCTCGGCATCACGCGCCAACTGTGCCCGAAAGTTGATCATGGCCTCTTTGTAGTCGCGCGTGGCGTACTGCGCATTGCCAAGCCAGAACAGTGCCGAAGTGGTATAGCCGCTCTGCGGATAACGACGCATCAACTCAATGAAAAGCGGCTGCGCTGCAACAAAATCGCTCTTTCTGAAGACCGCCAACGCCGCTTCAAAGTCTTTCTTTTCGGCCGGCTCCACGATGAATTCACGGCCATCGAGCGTCACCTTCAGCGGCTCGAACTGACGCAGCCGGTCGTCGACACCCTGGACAATGTCTTTTTGGCGACGCTGCACCTCGGCCAGATCGCGTGACAACTGTTCATTCAACCCCCTGAGCTTGGCGATCTCGGCGCGCAAGAGTTCAATCTGGCTTTGCAGGTCCAGCAAGCTTCGGCGCAAAGAGGCGTTGTCATCGGCGGCCCGGCTCGCGCCTTGCTCCGCCAGGGAGCGAACCGCATCAACCCTCTGGCGCAAATCGAGTATGGCCTTGCGCGCCTCCTCGTCGTCAAACAGACCGGCGCTGGCCGTCGCCGCCCAGCAGCTCAGAAAAAGTAGTCTTGTAATCCGCCGCAACATGATCTTGACTGTCTCGTGCATGCGGCTCAACGGTAACTCACTTCAGCGCGGCGGTTCATGGCCATGGCGGCTTCGTCATTGCCTGCAGCGGCCGGCTTTTCCTTGCCAAAGCTGACGGCTTCCAGCTGGGCTTCAGACACCCCGAGCAGACCAAGCGCCGCGCGCACGGCCTCGGCGCGTCTCTGGCCCAGCGCCAGGTTGTACTCACGCCCACCTCGCTCATCCGTGTGTCCCTCAATGACCACCTTGCGTGCCTTGTCGGCCTTGATGAACCGGGCCTGGGCTTCGATGAGCCCCTGAAACTCCGGCTTGATGACGTAACTGTCGAGATCAAAATAGACAATGCGGGGGCCGCTTGGCGCAGCTGCCGTGGCTGTCGACTTGCCAATATCGACCGATTTCACACCGCTTTGATCGACAGCACTTGCGTTGCCGCTGCCAATGCCACTGCTACTGCCATCACCGGGTTTCACCGCGACCCCGGCTTTGTCTTCCACAGGCACATCGTCGAGCTTGACGGCCGAACCGCAGCCGGCCAGCGCTGCGGTCATCACACATAGCCACATCCATTGTTTCATACCAAGATTCCCTTTGTAAAACTCATTGCTTCTGGAACGGACCCCAATCGGGCTCCCGGATATTGCCATTTTGCCCGGTCAAGCGGGCTTTCAACTTGCCATCGAGCGTCGTCGTCATCAGCACTTCACGCCCCTGCTGCTGCGTGGCGTAAACAAGCAGCCGGCTGTTGGGGGAAAAACTGGGGCTCTCATCGGCCAGCGTGTCTGTGATCGCGTTCACGGTGCCGGCAGCGAGGTCCATCACGTGCAGCTTGAAGACGCCACTGACTCTGGAAATGTAGGCCAGCCAGCGCCCATCCGCGCTCAGCGCCGGAGAAATGTTGTAACTCCCGGTAAAGGTCACGCGCTCAGCTGAACCGCCCCTGGCGGGCATCCTGTAGATCTGGGGTGCGCCACCCCGGTCGCTGACAAAGTAGATGTACTTTCCGTCGGAACTGTAGGCCGGCTCGGTATCAATGCTGTTGGACTCCGACAAGCGCCTCGGCTCACCGCCGCTCGAGGCAATCGCATACAGTTGGGAGCCGCCAGCGCGGCTCAGGGTCACGGCCAAGGTCTGGCCATCGGGTGACCAGGCCGGTGCACTGTTGGAGCCCTTGAAATTGGCAATCAGGCGGCGCTTGCCGGTAGCGACATCGTGGGCGTAAACAACCGGCTTGCGCGACTCAAAGGACACGTAGGCCAGTTGCCCGCCGCTCGGTGACCAGGCCGGCGAAATGATGGGCTCCGGGCTGGCCAGCGCCGACTGGGCGTTTTCACCATCGGCATCAGCAACCCACAACTGGTGGCGCTGGGCGGTCTTGGTGACATAGGCGATTCGGGTCGAAAAGACGCCCTTCTCGCCGGTCAGTTTTTCATAAATGACGTCAGCAACTCGATGTGCGGCCAAACGCAGATCGCCCACGCTCACCGCGTAGCTCTGGCCACCAAGGTCCTGTGCCTTGACCACATCCCAGAGCCTGAAGCGCACGTCGTAGCGGCCGTCAACCAGGCGTGTCACGCTGCCCGACACCAGTGAGTCGGCACCTTTTTGTCGCCACAATGATGCGTCCGGTCGGCTCAGTTCGTCGAGCGCGACGCCGCTGGCATCCACCGCCCGAAATTGCCCGCTACGCTCCAGATCGGCTTGCACAATGGCGGCAATCTTTTGCGGCGCGCCATCTTCTCCGCGAAACGCTGACACGGCAATCGGCAACTGCGCCAGACCAATGCCGGAGACGTCAACCCGGAATTGCGCAAACGCGGGCGCTGCGGCCATCAGCAGCAGTGCCACCCAGCAGGTGCGGAGCAACTCAACGAGACGAAGGAAGAGGCGAAATGTCATTTCTTTGATTCAAACAATACAGAGCAAAGTATTTTCCAAAGGCCGCCTGGGCTTGCATACTGCACACGGCAAAACCCATGGCGCCATCCAGAAAACCAAGCCGGAAAACATAGCTGCGCAGGAATGCTACCACCCCAGCCAAAGCAGCCCGCAACATGGAGGTCTTCTGGCCGCGCGCAAAACGCTGTTGCGCCCACGCCTGACTGTACTGTTCAAGCTTGCGCCAGTAATGGGTCGGCGTCGGGTAACTGAAGTGCAGCAAGGGCGAACTCAGGCGCGCCACCGTGCCGCCGCCGACCAGTACCCTCTCATGCACCAGGTCATCGCTGAAGCCTGCCTGCTCGCGCTTGAACAGTCGCAACACATAGTCTGGCGTCCAACCGCAGTGGCGTATCCAGCGTCCGCAAAACTGTGTCAGGCGCGGAATTTCAAAGCAGGAAGCCTGCTCCTGCGCCAGCGCCTGGCGAATCTGCGCGGCGAGTTCGGCCGATACGCGTTCGTCGGCATCCAGTGACAGCACCCAGGGATGCCGTGCCAACGCCAAGGCCCTATTCTTTTGCACGCCAAAACCCTGCCAATCGGGCTCAACCTGCACCTGCGCCCCGCAACGCCGTGCCCGCTCCACGGTGTCGTCGCTGCTGCCGGCGTCGAGCACGATCAACTCATCGGCAAAAGACACCGACTTCAGACAGGCCTCGATATTGGCCGTCTCATTGAAGGTGATGATGATGACGCTCAGCTGAGTCAAGGTGGATGGTTTCAAAAAGATCACAACAGGCGCAGAGCATAGCCGAAGCAATCCCGGCTCCAGCGCTTGACCTGGGCCAGCCGTGGAGCGCGGATAATCGGCGGGTTCAGCTACCCATACAGCAAAGCGAAGCTCCCCCACCACCCATGCCCAGGTCATTTTCCAATTTCCGATTTGGCTTGATCTGTTTTGCCGCGGTCGCGCTGGGCCTGCCGATCACCTTCATCAGTCTGGCCAAGCTCGCGCTGGTGCTGACGCTGCTGGTCGTCCTGCTGCACGCATGGCTGCACCCGCAACCTAGCAGCCTGTCGGACTTTGCACGTGGGTGCATAGTCCGACAGACTGCTAAGCCGACCCTTGCCACGAACGCCACGACGCCCGCCGTTTTGCTGGCCCTGGCCTTGATGGCGAGCAGCACGCTGTGGAGCACCGGCTCCAGCGACGAGGCAGCCGTTGCTCTTGCCAAGCACGGGCGCTTGATCATCATTCCGGCGCTGCTGTACTTGTCACGCTCGCGCCGGGAAGCGCTGATCGCAGTCGCCTGTTTTGTCGCCGGTCAGATCTTCTTGCTGGGCAGCAGTTGGCTGCTGTTCCTCGGCCTTGATCTGCCATGGGTGACATCGAACGAAGCTGGGGTTTGCGAGCTTTGCTCTTTTGCCGTCCACTCCAGCTACCTCGATCAATCGATCATGAGCGCCGTGTTGGCGGCAGTCGTCTGGCACTTGCGAATTCATCTTGCCCCCCCCTACCGCCGGTGGCTCGCGCCAACGGTTGCTGTGCTGGCCCTGACCTGTGTCTTTTTTGTCTTCCAGGGACGCACCGGCCACTTGGTGGCGCTGGCCCTGATCTCGCTGGCCCTGCTGTCCGAACTGCCCAGGCGCTTCAGACTCGCAGGCCAATTGATTCCGCTGTTGCTACTGCTCGGATTGGCAGCCAGTTCGTCCAAGGTGGGCTACGGCTTGAACGAAATTGGCCACGGCCTGCAATCCTCGCCCACGTCAGGCGACGCGCCGATACGATCGGGCGTGCGCCTGGACCTCTGGTACCGCTCGCTGCACGCGCTGGCGCAAAGCCCTTGGCTCGGCACCGGCGTCGGCAGTTGGAACCGGGAGTCCAAGCGCCAGGAGGCCCTGCACCCCAGCGACACGACCGTCAACCGCGCGAGCGGCCAGCAGCAAAACCCGCATCAGGAATTTCTGCTCTGGGGCGTCGAGCTGGGCTTGGTCGGCATCGCCTTGCTGTGCGCCCTGCTATTGGCGCTGTACCGGGACAGTCTGCGCTTGGCGACCCCGGAGCGGCGCGCGATGCAATCGGTGTTGCTGGCGCTCGGCCTGGCGTCTCTGTTCAACTGCGCTTTGTACGATGCCATGATCGGCGACTTCTTTTGCATCACGCTGGGCTTGCTCGCGGCCCTGGGTGCACCGGCCATGGCGACAACCGCAGTGGTTCCAAAGCCCTCGTGAAAGCCCCCTGACATGTCCTCAGCTCTGGCCGCGGCGCCACCCCAACTGGTGAAACGACTGGCCCGCCTGTGGCCGTATTTCGGTCGGCCCTACCTCGCCTGGTTCGCGGTGTTTGGTGCCCAACTCCTCATGGCGCTCACCGAGCCGCTGATCCCGGCCCTGCTGCAGCCCTTGCTGGATAAGGGTTTCCAACAGGGCACGCTGAAGATCTGGGCGATCCCTCTGGCCTTGATCCTGCTCTTTGGAACGCGCGGGCTGGCCAGCTTTTCGGCCCAGCTGGCACTCGCCAAAGTTACCAACCGCGGCTTACTGATTCTGCGCAAGGCCATGTTCGACAAATTGCTGGACGCCAGGCTGAGTCTGTTCGGCCAACAGTCTTCCAGTGCGCTGGCCAACACCCTGGTCTACGAAGTTCAAACTGGCTCCGTCCTGCTGGTCAACGCTTTGACGACCCTGGTGCGTGACAGCTTGACGCTGCTCGCCCTGGTCGGCTACCTGCTCTATCTGAACTGGAAACTGACCCTGATCGTGACCGCCCTCTTCCCGGCCGTGGCCTTTGTCATGCGCACGCTCTCCAAGCGTCTGTACCGGCTCACCAAGGACAGCCAGGAGGCGACTGACGCACTGGCCTACGTGGTCGAGGAAAACGTGCTGGCACACCGCGACGTGCGCCTGCAAGGGGCGCAGACCTCGCAGGCACGGCGCTTTGGTGACTTGGGTGAGGCGCTCAAACGTTTGTCGATGAAGTCAGCCACGGCCTCGGCCGCCATGACGCCGCTGACGCAGATCCTGGCCGCCTTTGCGTTATCTGCCGTGATTTCCATCGCGCTGGCACAAAGTGGCGGACACACGACATCGGTCGGTGGCTTTGCCGCCTTTGTGACGGCCATGCTGATGCTGATTGCGCCCATCAAACACCTGTCGGAGCTGGCCAGCCCGATCACGCGCGGTCTGGCGGCGATGGAGCGCGGCCTGGACCTGATTTCCCAGACGCCGAGCGAATCCGGTGGCAGCTACGCCGCAGCGCGCGCTCAAGGTCATTTGCGCTTCCAGGACGTCAGCGTCAGCTACGCCCAGGGCAACGCACCGGCGCTGCAAAAGTTCAGCCTGGAGGTGCAAGCTGGCGAGACCATCGCCCTGGTCGGCGCCTCGGGCTCCGGCAAGACAACCCTCGTCAACTTGCTGCCACGTTTTATCGAACTCAGCAGCGGCAGCATCGAACTCGACGGCCACCCACTGAACGACTGGAACCTGCAGGCGCTCCGCTTGCAATTTGCGCTGGTCAGCCAGCATGTGCTGATGCTCAACGACAGCATTGCGGCCAACGTCGCGCTCGGCCAAACGGTCGACCGTGAGCGGGTGACGCACTGCCTGCATGCTGCCTGCCTGGCCGCTTTGCTGACCGAGTTGCCGCAGGGCATCGACACCGTCGTCGGCCACAACGCCATGCAACTCTCGGGCGGCCAGAGGCAGCGCCTGGCGATCGCCCGTGCCCTGTACAAGAACGCTCCGCTGCTGATCCTGGATGAGGCTACCTCGGCGCTTGACTCCGAGTCGGAGCGTGCCGTTCAAAGCGCGCTGGAAAATCTGATGCAGGACCGTACCACCCTGGTCATCGCGCACCGGCTTTCAACTGTGCAGCATGCCAACCGCATTGTGGTTCTGGAGGGCGGCCAGATTGTGGAAACCGGCAGCCATGCCGAACTGCTTCAGCGCGACGGTCTGTACGCACGGCTTTACCGCTTCGGCTTGCACGACGGCAGCGAGCCGTCGACGACAGAGAAGTAGATCGCCTCCTGCCGGGCGGCGATCTCCGACCACAGGTGTTGTCGGGCAAACAGCAGCGCTTGTTCACGCAATCTTTGCCGCAAGCCGGGCGCCTGAAACAGGCGCCCCAATGCCAGGGCCAGGGCGACGGAATCGCGCGGATCGTCCAGGATCAAAGCGTTCTGCCCGTCCTGCAAGGCGCCCGCGATGCCGCAATAGCGTGGGTCACTGACGAGCACCGGCAGAGCGTGTGCCATGGCTTCCAGCACCACCATGGCGAAAGTATCTTCGAGCGTCGGATGCGCCAGGCAGTCAACCGCCGTGTAGGCCGGTGCCACATCAGCGAGCGGCCCCAGGAACGTGACCCGCTCCACCACACACTCATCGGCGGCGCGTTGCCGGTAACGGGCGATCTGCCCGGCTTCGCCGACCACCGCCAGCCAATAGTCAGGCGGCAGCCTGCGCAGCGCACCGAGCAGAGCGTCCAAGCCCTTCTTGCGATAGTCGTTGGCCACCAGCAAGATGCCACGCCCACTGGCGGGCAGCCCGAGTTGGGCGCGTGCAAGCAATTGCTGCGCGTCAGTGGGCATGTTGATCACATCGGCAATGCCGGGCGTCACCACGCGCATTGACGCGGCACTGGCGGGAAAGGTCTGCGCCATCTTTGCGAGCAAACTGGTGGAGGTCACCACGATGCTACGACCAGGCTGCGGTGCAAAGCGAGCGCGTTCCAGTGCGAGATAGGTCCACAAGCGCGCACTGGTGAACACCTGCAACCAACGCCGTGCCAGGCGCCAGCCAGAGCGACCGTGAAACAGGTTGTACCTGACCGGCAGCACATGCTGGGTCTGCACTTGCCCATGCCAGGTGTTTTCATGCGAGTGCACGACATCGAAGCCACGCCGCGTCGCCCACCAAGTGGCAGTGGCGTACCACAGCTGGTTGATCCAACGCGGCTTCTTGAGGGGCGCACTGACGCGGTGGTAGGTCACGCCCGGCCAGCGGTGTTCGATGGTCTGCGCAAAGACATGGATCTCGTGGCGCTCGGCGATTTGCTCGACCAGCGCCATCGAGTAGCGTTCGGCGCCACCCGCAGTGGCCGTAAAGACGCGGTTCAGCACCGCAATGCGCAGCCGCCGGTCTGACTTGCTCATGTCAGGCGGCGCCGGTCTTCGTAGGCGGTCGCCAGCTTGCACCACAGCAGCGCCAGTGCGGTCGAGCGCAGCACCGGCACACGCGGCAACCGCATCATGTCTTCACCAGCATGGCAACGACTGCGCTGCGTCGTGGTGGCCGACTCGAAACCGAGCTCGTGCACCAGCTCAGACTGCTCGGGCGAGAAATCGCCATAGGGGTAGCAAAAATGCCGCACCGACGCGCCGCTCAAGTCCTCCAGTTCGCTCTTGCAACCACCCACTTCATCGCGGCAGGCGGCGCCATCCAGCGCGCGCAGGTGCACATGATGGCGCGTGTGCGCTCCGACCTCCTGGCCACCCGAGCACCACTCGCGCAACTGAACGGCGTTCATCAGCGGCGCCTGCACGACGCCTTGGGCCAAGTCCCACTGGTTGGTTTTACCCAACTGCTGGCTGACGAAATAGCAGGTCGATGAAAATCCGTGCCGATTCAGCACCGGCAGCGCATGACTCAGATTGTTCAGGTAGCCGTCATCGAAGCTGATGCCGACCACCTTGCCGGAAAGCTCTCCGCGCAGATAGGGCATCAAGGCTGACAGCGACAGGCCGCGATAACCGAAGAGACTGAGCAACGCCATCTGGCGCGCGAAGTCGGCCGGGGCCACAACCAGGCTGCGAAAACCGGTGCCCCGCGGCGGACTGACGGCAATCTGGTGGTAGGTCAGGATCGGAATCGGTGACTGATTGGCAGTGCGGATATTCGGCATAAGAATGCGGCGCCCCGAACTCAGAGCAAGATGATGTCGTACTGTTCCTGGCCCATGGCACTCTCACTCTGCAAAGAAACCGGCTTGCCGATGAACTCGCTCAAACCAGCCAGGTGCTGGCTTTCTTCGTCCAGAAACAGTTCGATCACCTTGGGCGACGCCACCACCCTGAACTCGCGCGGATTGAACTGGCGCGCCTCGCGAAGTATCTCGCGAAAAATGTCGTAGGTGACGCTGCGCGCGGTCTTGACAATGCCCTTGCCGAGGCAGGTCGGGCAGGGTTCGCAGAGCATCTGCGCCAGCGATTCACGCGTGCGCTTTCGTGTCATTTCAACCAGGCCAAGCTGCGAGAACTCCCCCGCCATGGTCTTGACACGGTCGCGCTGTAGCTGTTTGCGAAACTCCGCCAGCACCGAGGCACGGTGATCCTCGCGCACCATGTCAATGAAGTCGGCGATGATGATGCCCCCCAGATTGCGCAGGCGCAGCTGGCGCGCAATCGCCTGCGCCGCTTCCAGATTGGTCTTGAAGATGGTGTCGTCAAAATTTCGGGCTCCGACAAAGGCGCCGGTATTGACATCGACGGTCGTCAACGCCTCGGTCTGATCCACGATCAGGTAGCCGCCCGACTTCAGCTCGACCCGCCGCCCGAGCGCCTTGGCAATTTCGTCGTCGATGCTGTAGAGGTCAAAGATCGGTCGCTCGCCCTTATAGAGCTGCAATTTCCTGGCAGCGGCAGGCATGAACTCAAGGCCAAACTTGTTCAGGGCCTCAAACTGCTCGCGCGAGTCGACCCGGATGCTTTGCGTGCCTTCGTTCACCAAGTCACGCAGGACACGCTGCAACAGATGCAAGTCCTGATGCAACAGCGACAGCGGCGGCAGGCACACAGCAGCTTCCCTGATACGCGCCCAGGCCCTGCGCAGGTAGGAAATGTCTTCCGACAACTCGTCGTCGCTGGCATCTTCGCCATTGGTGCGCAAGATGAAGCCACCACCGTCAGCGCCGGTCAAACTCTGCAAGCGGGCACGCAGTTGCTCGCGCTGGGCGAGCGGAATCTTTTGCGAAACGCCCACGTGATCGTCCTGTGGCAGAAACACCAGCATGCGCCCGGCGATACTGACCTGCGTGGATAGCCGCGCGCCCTTGCTGCCGATCGGGTCCTTGATGACCTGCACCATCAGCGCCTGCCCCTCGAACACCTGCTTTTCTATCGGGACCAGCGGCTGCGTGTTGCGCGCCACGCTGGGTGGCTCCCCATCCGGCTGTCGGTGCCAGACATCGGCCACGTGCAGGAATGCGGCGCGCTCCAGGCCGATATCGATGAAGGCCGACTGCATCCCTGGCAGCACGCGCGCCACCCTTCCAAGATAGATGTTGCCGACCAGGCCACGCTCCAGCGCACGCTCAACATGCAGTTCCTGCAACACGCCGTTTTCAACCACCGCAACACGCGTTTCCTGCGGCGACCAGTTGATCAAAATATCTTCTTGCATAGGAAGTCAGGTTGGTTGACCGAAGGAGCGCAGCAATTGCGCCGTCTCGAACATCGGCAAGCCCATGATGCCAGAATAGCTGCCGCTCATTTGCGAAATGAAGGCCGCCGCCCTGCCCTGCACCGCGTAGGCGCCCGCCTTGCCTAGCGGTTCACCGCTGACCACATAGCGGCGAATCTGATGCGGCGTGAGAGCCCCAAAGGTGACGCGTGACTCGGATACGGCCAACTGACGTCGGCGCGGCGTCCCCAGGACGACGCAGGTCAGCACCCGGTGCGTCCGGTCAGCCAGTTCGCTCAGCATGCGCCGGGCCTCGGCAGCGTCGGCCGGTTTGCCATAGATCACGCGGCCACAGGCCACCGTGGTGTCGGAGCACAGCACCGGCGCTGTTTGCAAGCCACGGCGCTTCAGGCGAACCAAGGCAGCGTCCAGCTTGAGTTGCGTGACACGCCTGACATAGGCCAGCGGCGCCTCGCCCGGCAACACCGCCTCCAGCCCTTCAGAATCTTCGTCAGCGTCCGGCAGCAGCAGTTCGTACCGCACACCCAACTGCTCCAGCAACTGCCGTCGACGTGGACTTTGCGAAGCAAGGTAGATGTGTTTATTCACGGTGGTACGGGTGGTTGGCATTGATCGACCAGGCACGGTAGAGCTGCTCAACCAGCAAGACCCGGACCATGGCGTGCGCCAAGGTCAAGTCGGAAAGCCGGATACGCTCGTGCGCCGCCTGCTTGAGGGCGGGGTCCAAACCATCAGGGCCGCCAATGACCAACGCCACGTCATCCCCCTCTAACTGCCACTGCTGCAATTTCGCCGCCAAGGCCTGCGTCGTCAGGGCACTGCCACGTTCGTCCAGCGCCACCACACGACAGCCTTTGGGCAGGGCCGATTCGATGCGGGTGCGCTCGGCCGCAACCAGTGCCGCCAGCGTTTTGGAGGCGCGTGGCTCGGTCTTGACGGTCTTGAGTTCAAGCTTGAGATCGTGCGGGAAGCGCTTGGCATAGTCATCCCAGGCGGTTTGCGCCCAGTCGGGCACTCGTTGGCCCACCGCAACAATCAGCAGCCGCACCGGCGCACCGATCAGGTCTTGCGTGTCGCTGGCTTCCTGGCCGCCACTAT
>CAYHDD010000030.1:0-12152 GCA_964355195.1 uncultured Rhodoferax sp.
TGGCTAAGTCTGGGCGTTGTCGGTGCCACACTCATTGGCGTCAGCCTGTTGGCGCTGTCAATGCTTCGCGCGGGTTACAAGATCCGTGTATAAATTATTTTTTGGATGGATGCTATGACTGCTGACCAGCTCAAGGACATGATTGCTGCTAACCTGCCGTGCGAGCACATCACGCTCAAAGGGGACGGGCGCCACTGGTTCGCTACCATTGTGTCGGCAGAATTTGAAGGCAAGCGGGCCATCCAGCGGCACCAGCGGGTTTACGCTACGCTCGGTGGAAAATTGCAGAGCGACGAGGTCCACGCTCTGTCCATGAAGACCTATACGCCGGCCGAGTGGGCCGCCCTGCCGCAGTGAGCGACGCTTCCATGACTGGCATCGAAGGAGTCTGATGATTACGCTCGCGCTCTCCAAGGGCAGAATTTTTCAAGAAACCTTACCGCTGCTGCGTGCTGCGGGAATCGAGGTGCTGGACGATCCGGAAAAATCGCGCAAGCTGATTCTTGCCACCAATCAAGCGGACGTTCGGGTATTGGTGGTGCGTGCCACCGATGTCCCAACCTACGTGCAAAACGGTGGTGCGGATCTGGGTATTACCGGCAAGGATACTTTGCTGGAGCATGGCAGCGATGGCTTGTATCAACCCTTGGACCTGCAAATAGCCAAGTGTCGTATCAGTGTCGCGGTGCCGGCGAATTTCGATTACGCCTCGGCCGTGAAGCAGGGTGCACGCCTGAAAGTGGCGACCAAGTATGTGGCGATTGCACGCGAATTTTTTGCCGCCAAGGGCGTCCATGTTGATTTGATCAAGCTCTATGGCAGTATGGAGTTGGCGCCACTGGTGGGTCTGGCCGACGCGATTGTTGACTTGGTCTCCACAGGCAACACGCTCAAAGCCAACCATTTGGTCGAGGTGGAGCACATCATGGACATCAGCTCAAGGTTGATCGTCAACCAGGCCGCTCTCAAGCTCAAACAAGTGCCGATTCGCAAAATCATTGACGCTTTCGCAGCGGCGATTGATAAAGAAACCAGTTCCTCGATCTCATGATGCTGACCGCCAAGCCGGCTCGCCTGGCCACTGCGAGCAGCACTTTCGATGCCGAGTTCAAGGCGCGTCTGCATTGGTCGGCTGAAGCCGATGCGGCCATCGAGCAGCGCGTGGCAGAGATTCTGGTGGACGTGAAGCGACGTGGCGATGCGGCAGTGCTGGAATACACCGCGCGTTGGGACCAGGTGCATGTCACCTCGGTGGCTGATTTGGAAATCAGGCAAGACGAACTCAAGGCCGCTTTTGAGACGATACCGACGCAGCAGCGTGACGCCCTGCAGGCAGCGACCCTGCGCGTCCGGCGCTACCATGAAGCACAGAAGAAGGCTAGCGGCGAGAGCTGGAGCTACCTTGATGAGGACGGCACGCTGCTGGGGCAAAAAGTCACGCCCTTGGATCGCGTCGGCATCTACGTGCCAGGCGGCAAAGCAGCCTATCCATCGTCCGTTTTGATGAGCGCCATCCCGGCGCATGTGGCAGGCGTCGCTGAAATCATCATGGTGGTTCCAACGCCGGGGGGCGAAAAGAATCCACTGGTGTTGGCGGCGGCCTACATCGCGGGGGTCAGCCGTGCCTTTGCGCTGGGTGGCGCGCAGGCAGTAGCGGCGCTGGCGTATGGCACGCCCACCATTCCCAAGGTTGACAAGATCACTGGCCCAGGCAATGCGTATGTCGCCGCCGCCAAGCGCCGTGTTTTTGGCACGGTCGGCATCGACATGATTGCCGGACCGAGCGAAATTCTGGTGCTGGCTGATGGTACGACTGCGCCCGACTGGGTGGCGATGGACTTGTTCAGTCAGGCGGAGCACGATGAGCTGGCGCAAAGCATTCTGATGTGCCCTGACGCGGACTACATCGATGCCGTGCAAGCCAGTATCAACCGCCTGCTGCCCGAAATGCCACGGCGCGACATCATCGCCAAATCCCTCAACGACCGGGGCGCGCTCATCCTGACGCGCAGTATGGAAGAGGCCTGCGCCATCAGCAACACGATCGCCCCTGAGCACCTGGAGCTCAGCTGCCTCGATCCGCATCGCTGGGAACCGTTTCTGAAGCACGCTGGCGCCATCTTCCTGGGAGCCTACACCAGCGAGTCCTTGGGTGACTATTGTGCAGGACCCAGCCACGTGCTACCGACCAGTGGCACGGCGCGTTTCAGTTCGCCGCTGGGGGTCTATGACTTCCAGAAGCGCTCCAGCCTGATCGAAGTCAGCCCCGCCGGAGCACAGGCGCTGGGCAGAATTGCCTCCGTACTCGCGCGTGGAGAAGGCTTGCACGCCCATGCGCAGGCGGCCGAGTTTCGCCTGGCCGCGCCACCGAAGAAACTGGAGAAACCGTGAACCCAGCGAACCCGCCATGCATTCAGCGCATTCGCCAGGACGTTCAGTCGATGCACGCCTACGCGGTTCAGGACTCCCAGGGTATGGTCAAACTCGATGCCATGGAAAACCCCCACCACTTGCCACCTGACCTACAAGTCAAGTTGGGTCAGCGGCTGGGTGCTCTGGCGCTGAACCGGTACCCGGGCCCGTCGATCAATGTGCTGCGCCAGGCCTTGGCGCACTATGCGGGGTTGCCCGAGGGGTTCGAGTTGATGCTGGGCAATGGCTCGGATGAGTTGATCAGCTTGCTGGCCATGGCCTGTGACATCCCGGGGGCCAGTATTCTGGCGCCGGTGCCGGGCTTTGTGATGTACGCCATGAGTGCCCAATTGCAAGGCTTGGCCTTTCATGCTGTGCCGCTAACCCCTGAGTTCGAATTGGATGAATCGGCCATGTTGGCGGCAGTGGCTGAGCACCGCCCGAGCATCACCTATCTGGCCTATCCAAATAATCCAACGGCCAATTTGTGGGATGACCAGGCCATAGAAAGCATCATCCAGGCGGTGGGCGAACAGGGCGGGCTGGTGGTATTGGACGAAGCCTATCAGCCGTTTGCCAGCCGGAGCTACATCGATCGTGTGCCACGCCACCAGCACGTACTGTTGCTGCGGACTCTCTCAAAATTTGGTTTAGCCGGCGTTCGACTGGGCTATTTGATGGGCCCGCGGGCATTGATGGCCGAGATCGACAAAGTGCGTCCACCCTACAACATCAGCGTTCTCAACTGTGAGACTGCCCTCTTTGCGCTCGAGCACAGTGACGTCTTTTTGGCGCAAGCCCAAGCGTTGCGTACGCAGCGGGCTGCGCTGCTACAGGCATTGTCGGCGTTGCCTGGTGTCAGTGCTTACAAGAGCGAGGCCAACATGGTTTTGCTTCGAGTGCCCGACGCGGAAAAAATATTCGAAGGCATGCGATCGCGCAGGGTGCTGGTGAAGAACGTTTCTACAATGCATCCTTTGCTGCGCGGTTGCCTGCGCCTGACGGTTGGGACCGTCGAAGAAAATGCGCAGATGCTGGCCGCCCTGAAGGAATCACTTTAAACATGAACCGCACCGCTGAAGTTTCCCGCGACACGGCGGAGACCCGAATCTCGGTCAAGATCAACCTCGACGGCAGTGGCGAGGCCAAGCTCAATACCGGCATAGGGTTTTTTGACCACATGCTCGATCAGATCGCGCGCCATGCCTTGATCGACATTGAAATTCAGGCCCAGGGTGACCTCCATGTGGACGGGCATCACACGGTGGAAGATGTCGGCATCGCACTCGGGCAAGCGGTACGTCAGGCGGTCGGCGACAAAAAGGGCATCCGGCGCTATGGCCATGCCTATGTGCCCCTGGATGAAGCGCTGTCGCGCGTCGTAATTGACTTATCCGGGCGCCCGGGACTGTTCATGAACGTGGCTTTCAAGAGCGGAATGATCGGTGGTTTTGACAGCCAGCTGGCGCACGAGTTTTTTCAGGGTTTCGCCAATCATGCGCTCGCCACACTGCATATCGACAATCTGCGCGGAGACAACGCCCATCACCAGGCCGAGACCGTGTTCAAGGCCTTCGCGCGTGCGTTGCGCTCTGCGCTGGAACTCGATGTTCGCGCTGGCGAGGCCATCCCTTCCACCAAGGGCTCGCTCTGAGCTGAGTTGAGGCGGCAGGGCACATCATGACTTCATCGCTGTGGGGGGGGCATCGCACCGTTGCCGTAGTGGACTACGGGATGGGAAATCTCCGTTCGGTGTCGCAAGCAGTGCAGGCTGCAGCCCAAGGTGCGGGCTTCCAGGTGTTGATTACCGCTGACCCCGAGCAGGTGCGTCGCTGCGAGCGAGTGGTCTTGCCAGGGCAGGGGGCGATGCCGGATTGCATGCGTGAATTGCGCGACTCGGGCCTGCATGCTGCGGTCCTGGAAGCAGCGGCCAGCAAGCCCTTGTTTGGTGTCTGCATTGGCATGCAGATGTTGCTCGACCATAGTGCCGAGGGCGATACGCCTGGCCTCGGTCTGATTCATGGTGAAGTTGTCCGGTTCGACCTGAAGGGTCGCTTACAGCCTGATGGGAGTCGCTACAAGGTGCCGCAGATGGGCTGGAACCAGGTTTACCGGCAGGATCATGGCGCTGTCCCGCATCCGGTTTGGGGAGCGGTGCCGGACGGCAGCTATTTCTACTTTGTGCACAGCTACTATGCCGTTCCGTCTGATGTACGCCACAGCGTTGGCGAGACAGAGTATGGCAGTCGCTTCAGTTCGGCCATTGCGCGTGATAATATTTTCGCTACTCAATTCCATCCTGAAAAAAGTGCTGATCACGGTCTGTCTCTTTACAGAAGCTTCCTTTCCTGGAAACCCTGAGATTCACGTTCTCACCGAACTCGACGACGCTCCTCTTTTCTTTCACCTCTGAAGCATCATGCTTTTAATTCCTGCAATTGATCTCAAAGACGGCCAGTGCGTTCGCCTGAAACAGGGCGACATGCAGCAAGTCACCACTTTCGGCGAGGACCCGTCCGCCATGGCTGGCATCTGGGCGGCGCAAGGTGCACGCCGTCTGCACTTGGTGGATCTCAATGGTGCCTTTGCCGGGCAGCCAAAGAATGAGAAGGCGATTCGAAAGATTCTCCGGGAGGTGGGAAGCTCCGTGGATGTTCAACTCGGCGGTGGCATTCGCGATCTCGACACCATTGAACGCTATCTGGATGCAGGTTTGCGTTACGTCATCATAGGTACGGCCGCCATCCGCAATCCAGGCTTCCTGCAAGACGCCTGCACTGCGTTTGGTGGTCACATCATTGTCGGACTCGATGCACGTGATGGCAAAGTCGCCACCGATGGCTGGAGCAAGCTGACGCGCCATGATGTGGTCGATCTGGGGAAAAAGTTTGAGGACTTCGGGGTCGAGTCGATCATCTATACCGACATTGGTCGCGACGGCATGCTCAGTGGCATCAATGTTGAAGCCACGGTTCGACTGGCGCAGGCACTCACCATCCCCGTGATTGCCTCCGGTGGTCTCGCCGGCATGGCCGATATCGAGGCACTGTGCGCGGTCGAAGATGAGGGCATCGAAGGCGTGATCTGTGGGCGCGCGATCTACTCAGGCGATCTGGATTTTGCGGCGGCGCAAAGACGGGCTGATGAGTTGAATGGCTGATCTCAGTGTTAGCTAAACGCATCATTCCATGCCTCGATGTCACCGGCGGGCGCGTCGTCAAGGGCGTCAATTTTGTCGAGCTGCGTGATGCCGGTGATCCGGTCGAGATTGCCGCGCGCTACAACGAGCAAGGCGCCGACGAACTGACGTTCCTCGATATCACAGCCACCAGTGATGGCCGTGATCTGATCTTGCACATCATCGAAGCGGTTGCATCAACGGTGTTCATACCGCTGACGGTTGGTGGTGGGGTACGCACGGTCGATGATGTGCGTCGCCTGCTGAACGCGGGCGCTGACAAGACCAGTTTCAATTCAGCGGCGCTGGACCGCCCGCAAGTGATTGATGAAGCATCAGCGAAGTACGGGGCACAGTGCATCGTGGTGGCGATTGATGCGAAGTGCCGCTCGGTGGCCGATGCTACACGCCTTGACAGCCAGGGCCGCCCAATGGGGGCTGGCTGGGACGTCTACAGCCACGGGGGACGTCGAAACACCGGACTGGATGCAGTGGCCTGGGCTACCGAGATGGCGCGCCGAGGCGCCGGCGAAATTCTGCTCACCAGCATGGACCGCGACGGCACCAAAGTCGGCTTCGACCTGGCGTTGACACGTGCCGTCAGCGATGCCGTGGAAGTGCCGGTGATCGCCTCTGGCGGTGTGGGTGCGCTGGATCATCTTGCCGATGGCATCCAGTTGGGTGGCGCCGATGCCGTGCTGGCGGCCAGCATTTTTCACTATGGTGAGTACACAGTGGCTCAGGCCAAGGCGCGTATGGCTGAACGCGGTATTCCCGTGAGACTCCTCTGATGAACTGGCTTGACGTGATCAAGTGGGATGCACAAGGTCTGGTGCCGGTGATAGCGCAGGAAGCCAGTACAGGTGATGTGCTGATGTTCGCCTGGATGAACCGCGAAGCGCTCCAGAAGACGGCTGAACTTGGTCGCGCGGTCTATTTCAGCCGATCTCGCAACAAGCTCTGGCTCAAGGGCGAAGAATCCGGTCATGTGCAGCAGGTGCATGAAATCCGGCTTGATTGCGATCAGGACGTGATCCTGCTTCAAGTTGATCAAACTGGACATCAGCCTGGCATCGCCTGCCACACCGGGCGCCACAGCTGCTTCTACAGCAGGCTGGACGAAGGTGTTTGGAAGGTTGCCGCGCCGGTGTTGAAAGACCCGCAAACCATCTACTCCTGAGCCGACTATGACTGTCCATGTTTCTGCACCTGACGCGCTGACCGCACTGGCGAGCGTCATCGAGAGCCGTTTGCCACGCCATGGTGGTGATCCAGACAACAGCTATGTTGCACGCCTGTTGCACAAGGGACCCGATGCCTTCCTGAAGAAGATCGGCGAGGAGGCCACAGAAGTCGTGATGGCGGCGAAGGACGCCGATGCAGGGGGTGACCCGCGCAAGCTTGTCAACGAAGTGGCTGATCTATGGTTTCACTGCATGGTGGCCTTGGCACACTATGGGCTCAGTCCAAGCGATGTGTTGACCGAGCTGGGGCGCCGCGCCGGCGTCAGTGGCATCGAGGAAAAGGCCTCGCGCAAGGTGTTAGCACGTGAAGGAGAAGGAAAATGATGCAGGATGATTCGGGCTCCGCTGTGCAGACCGTCGAGCTGCAAAAGCTTCAGTCCTTGAACACCGTTGGCCTGATCAGCTATGTGCTGCACTTGATTGTGGCCGTGGGCGCGCTGATACCGGGCGGACAGTTCGGACCGATGCTGCTGATTGCCGCTCTAATCATTGATGTCGTCAAACGCCCTGACTCAGCTGGTACCTGGCACGCCTCGCATTTTCGCTGGCGTATTCGGACGGTGGTGATTGCGGCTTTGCTGTACTTGCTGAGCGCTCCCCTTTGGCTCCTGTTCATTGTCCCAGGATGGCTCGCGTGGTGTGCCATTTCAATTTGGTTCCTGTACCGCATTGTCAGTGGCCTGGTGCGTATGAACAAGGGGCTTGAGATGGAGTTCAGGACATGATGCAGAAGATCGTCGCGAGCGACCCGAATTGCCTCTTTTGCAAAATCGTCGCGGGCAAGATTCCATCCCGCTTGGTCTATCAGGATCAGGAAATCTACGTCTTTCACGACGTCGCGCCGTGGGCGCCGGTACACTTTTTGATGATCCCAAAGCAGCACATTGCGTCCATGGCGCAGGTGGGGCCCGAGCATGCCGACCTGCTTGGGCGCATGCTGGTGCTGGCCCCGGAACTCGCTTTGCAGCAGGGCTGCAATCCCTATCCAGAGGGTGGCTTCCGTCTTCTGTGTAACACCGGCGCCGAGGGAAGGCAGGAGGTGCAACATCTGCACATTCATGTGATGGGCGGGCCGCGACCCTGGCTTCGGGGCTGATAATCGGGGCCTGAGTCCAATTGGATTGAGCTCGTTTTGCCGACTAAAATCGGCGCTATTCCTTAGGAGACGATCATGGGACTTTCGACAACACATCTGATTATTTTTTCTAGTCATCATCGTGGTGATTTTCGGCACCAAGAAGCTGCGCAACATCGGCTCCGATCTGGGCGGTGCGGTCAAGGGTTTCAAGGACGGTATGCGTGATGGCGCGGACAAGCCGACCGATGCCACGGATGCGGCCGCGCCGGTGCAGCAAGTAGCGACAAGTGCGGCGCCGTCAGCCAAGGAAACGATCGATGTCGAAACCAAGACCAAGGCTTGATGGGCGCACCTAAGTGATTGATATTGGGGTCACCAAGCTGGCCATCATTGGCGCCATTGCACTGCTTGTCATCGGTCCTGAGAAGCTTCCTGGTCTGGCCAAGACCGCTGGCACGCTGCTTGGGCGTGCGCGGCGCTATGTGGCCGATGTCAAAGATGAGGTCAATCGATCCATGGAGCTCGATGAGCTCAAGAAGATGAAGGACTCGGTTGCAGGTGCGGCGCGTGATGTTGAGCAGTCGATTCAAACCGGTGCCGCCGATTTCGAAAAGACGTGGGCCGAGACCACCGAATCGACCTCAATCTGGAAGACCCCCGAGTTGCAGCCGGTCGCCCCTGAATACAAACATCCGAAGAAGAAGTGGCGTGTCAAACGAAGCGCCACGCCGCGTTGGTACAAGGCTCGCAGCGGTGTGCGTTGCAATGTATTGTCCGGTGCAGCGCGAGTGGCCCGTTTTCGACCCACCAGATTGAGCTGATGACTGACCCCGTTAAAAAGGAAGACGAACTCGCCGGTACCGAGCAGCCCTTTGTGCAGCATTTGGTGGAACTGCGTGACCGCCTTCTGCATTCGCTCTATGGCATTGGCGCTGTGCTGACTGTTTTGCTGCTGTACCCCGGCCCCTCCAAGCTGTATGACCTGCTGGCCTTACCTCTGGTGAAGACCTTGCCGGAAGGTTCGCGCATGATTGCAGTAGGGGTCGTGTCGCCCTTTCTGGTGCCGATCAAGGTGTCGGTGCTGGTGGCGCTGGCGCTGTCCTTGCCATGGATCCTGTACCAGGTTTGGTCTTTTGTGGCGCCTGGGCTCTACAAGCACGAAAAGAAGCTGGTGGTGCCCTTGGTTGCGGCCAGCACGATCCTGTTTTACGCGGGTGCGGCGTTTTGCTATTTCTTTGTCTTTGGACAGGCGTTCCCGGCGATCCAGAAAATGGCACCGATGTCGGTCGCAGTGAGCCCGGACATTGAAGCCTATCTCGACTTCGTAATCACGATGTTCATTGCCTTTGGCGTGGCCTTCGAAGTTCCAATCGTGGTCGTCATTCTGGCACGCATGGGCATCGTGACGATTGCACAACTGAAGTCGTTTCGAACCTACTTTGTCGTGGGCGCGGCGGCTGTGGCCGGGCTGGTGACGCCACCCGATCCGGTCTCGATGATTGCGCTGCTGGTGCCCATGGTTCTTCTCTATGAGGTGGGGATCATGGCCGCCCAGTTATTCATCCGGCATACTGCAGCGCCTGTTGAGGACACGTGATGCCGATGCTGACCGAGGTGCTCGATTGGCCGCGCCCCGTCAAACGTCAGGTCGTGATCCTGGTCGATGTCTTTCTGGCTTGGCTGTCCACCTGGGTGGCCTACTCACTGCGCTACGAGACCCTGCATTGGCCGGCAGGAGATCAGTGGTGGGTCTATCTATTGGGCCCGGTTTTGGCGGTCCCCATCTTCGTCCGATTTGGCCTCTACCGAGCGATTTTTCGCTACACCGGCATGGACGCCCTGTTTGCCACCGGGCAAGCCATCGCCGTCTACGCGCTGGTACGCATCGTGATACTTTACTGGGCGAAGTGGCCCGTCTTTCCTCTGACGTTGGGCGTCTTGCAGCCACTGATATTCTTTGTATTGATCAGCAGCAGTCGCGTTGTGGCTCGTTTCTGGCTGGTTGGTATCGGTTTGCGTCAACAGCCTATTCAGGGGCGCCTGCTGATCTTTGGTGCGGGTGCCGCAGGTGTGCAAACTTCCTCGGCGATGGCGGTCACGGGACACCTGAAGCTTCTTGGCTTCATTGATGAAGATCCAGCCAAAATTGGCCATACCATCAACGGTGTTCCGGTTTTTGCGGCGACCGAAGTTCCGGCACTGGTGCACAAACTCGGTATCACCGACATTTTGCTGGCAATTCCGAGTGCCAGCCGGGAGTGGCGCAACAAGATCATCCAGAGTTTGCGTTTGTTGCCGGTTCACACCCGAACCTTGCCAGGCCTCACCGACCTGACCAGCGGACGCGTCACAGTCAAGGATTTTCGGGAACTTGATGTCGAGGACCTGCTGGGGCGAGCGCCAATCACGCCGCAGCCTGACTTGCTCACGCGTAGCCTATTCAATCAGACTGTTTTGGTCACCGGTGCGGCCGGCAGTATTGGCAGTGAGCTGTGTCGGCAGATTTTGCGCGAGCATCCGCGCCGAATGTTGTTGCTCGATCACAATGAATTTGGTTTGTACACGCTACAACGCGAGTTGCAGGCTTGGTGCCTTGCCGAAGCCTCCGATGTCGAGTTGGTGCCTCTGTTGGCCAGTGTCGCGAACCGACGGCGTCTGGATTGGGTCTGCGCCACTTACCAGCCGGATACGGTCTACCATGCGGCCGCCTACAAGCATGTGCCGATGGTCGAATGCAATCCGTCGGAAGGCATACTGAACAATGTGTTTGGAACCCTGAACCTGGCCCAAGCCGCGCTCGCTGCCCGGGTCGCAAGCTTTGTGCTGGTGTCCACTGACAAGGCGGTGCGACCGACCAACTTGATGGGCGCCAGCAAGCGCATGGCGGAACTGGTCTTGCAGGCCCTGGCGAGTCAGGCCGAACCTCATGGAACCTGTTTCAGCATGGTGCGATTTGGCAATGTTCTGGGCTCAAGTGGCAGCGTGGTGCCGATGTTTCGCGAGCAGCTCGCGCAGGGCGGACCGTTGACCATCACGCACCCTGAGGTCACACGCTATTTCATGACCATCCCCGAAGCTGCGCAGTTGGTGCTGCAAGCGGCCTCCATGGCTGGCGGAGGTGAAGTCTTCGTACTGGACATGGGTGAACCCGTGAAAATCATCGACCTGGCCCGGCGCCTGGTGGGTTTGTCCGGGCTGCGCGTGCGAGATCAACAGCAGCCAGACGGTGATATCGAGTTCGCCTTCGTCGGATTGCGCCCGGGGGAAAAGCTCTATGAGGAATTGTTGATCGGCGACAACCCTACCGCCACGCAGCATCCGCGCATCATGAAGGCGCACGAAGACTTCATCGCCTGGCCTGAGCTTACGAGTCACCTACAGCGCTTGCAGCAGGCTGCAACAGAAGAAGACCTCGAGTTGATTCGTTGGGTGCTGCAAACCTGTGTGCAGGGCTTTCACGATGAGACCGATGTGGCTCTTCTTGCGAAATAGGCAAGGTGAGCGGTTTTAAAAGGGCATTTTCGGCATGCCTTTCATGCCGCCCATGCGCTTCATCATCTTCATCATGCCGGAGCCTTTCATCTTCTTCATCATGTCTTGCATTTGCTCGAATTCCTTGAGCATGCGGTTGACCTCCTGAACCTGTACACCGGCGCCGACGGCAATGCGGCGCTTGCGGGTCGCCTTGATGAGCTCAGGTTTGCGACGCTCCAGCGGCGTCATGCTGTGGATGATGCCTTGCTTGCGTTGGATGTCCTTTTCTGCTCGACCCAGATCCACCTGACCGGCTTTGGCGGCGATGGATGCGGGCATCTTGTCCATCAGACTGGACAAACCCCCCATTTGCTTCATCTGCTGGATCTGCGCCAAGAAATCATTCAAATCAAACCCGGAGCCACTCCTGACCTTGGCTGCCAATTTCTGCGCGACCGCGATATCAACACCGGCGGTGACCTGTTCGACCAAGGCCAGGATGTCTCCCATGCCCAAGATTCTTCCGGCATGGCGCTCGGCATCAAACACTTCGAGGCCATCAATCTTCTCACTCGTCCCGGCGAACTTGATGGGCGCACCTGTGACCTGGCGCACTGACAGGGCGGCACCGCCACGTGAGTCGCCATCGGTCTTGGTCAGAATGATGCCGGTGAGGGGCAACGCGTCCTTGAACGCCTTGGCGGTATTGACAGCGTCCTGGCCCTGCATGGCGTCCACCACAAACAAGGTCTCGACCGGCTTGAGA
>CAYHDD010000031.1:0-11846 GCA_964355195.1 uncultured Rhodoferax sp.
TTGCTTCATCGTTATTCACGTTTCAGCAGCGAAGCCTTCGATTATGACACAGTTTTTAGCTGTTCGTCAACTCGTTGAAAATTTGTCTTTCCAAACAAACCCTCACTCAGACTTCCTCGCTAACCTCAATGTTGTTCACGTTTCAGCAGCGAAGCCTTGTACTATAGCACCAACTCGCAAGCATTCCAAACAATTTTTTGCGTTGCAACAACAGGAGACACCATCGCCCGCACGCCACGCCTCTCGCGACACGCGAAAGCCGCCCCTGACCCACCCCTAACCGGTTGCAGGACAAGCTCCGACGCTGATGCGGGCCTCGAAATGTCCGTCGTGCCGGCTTGGCCGAGGAGTCGCACCGCTGCTGTTTTCCTGGTGTTTGCGTTCGCGTATTTCCTTTCCGCGCTGATCCGCGCAATTACGGCCACACTGGCACCCGCGTTGACGCAAGAGTTTGCACTCAACGCCAGCGATTTAGGCTTGCTCGCTGGTGGCTACTTTCTGGGCTTCGCCGCAATGCAATTGCCGCTCGGGACCTGGCTGGATCGTTTCGGGCCCAGGAAGGTCATTCTGCACCTTCTGGGACTCGCGGCGCTGGCTTGTCTGGCCTTCTCTCTTGCGACCAGTTTCCTGGCGCTGCTGATCGCTCGCATTCTCTGCGGCGCGGGTGTCAGCGCCTGCTTGATGGCCCCCCTGACTGGCTACCGTCGCTGGTTTTCCCCATCGGCCGTGGTGCGAACCAATGCGTGGATGCTAATGAGCGGCTCGTTGGGCATGATGGCATCGACGCTGCCAGTGCAGTGGCTAGCGCCGACAACAGGATGGCGCCCGATCTTCGTTGGATTGGCGGCGCTGCTTGTCATGGCCATGGCAACGATTGCGTGGCAAGTACCACGCTGGGACGTGGCTCGCGCCAGCCAGAACATGATCGGGCAGACCGACTCCGGCTATGCCGAGATTTGGCGCCATCCGTACTTTCGACGCATGGCGCCCATCGGCTTCTTTTGCTTTGGCGGCCTGGTTGCCATGCAAACCTTGTGGGCCGCCCCCTGGTTGATCAAAGTGGCGGATTACACACCCATGCGTGCGTCCACCGCGTTGTTCTGGATCAACGTAGCGATGCTGTGCAGCTTTTTGGCTTGGGGCGGCGTCACGCCCTGGTTGAGTCGACGCGGCTTGAATGCGGATCGCCTGATTGCCTACGGCTTGCCATTGAGTTTCATGCTCCTTGCGTTCATCATCCAGGCAGATCCCAGCTGGCCGGTCGAGCCCAGTGCCTTGTGGGCGCTGTATTGCGCGAGTTGCACCTTCGCGTCGCTGGCGCAACCCGCAGTCGGCATGGCATTCGCGCCCGCGCTCGCCGGGCGGGCACTCTCAGCTTACAACCTCGTCATCTTTGTCGGAATCTTTGTGGTGCAGTGGGGACTCGGTTTGTTGATTGACGCGCTGCAAGCGTTTGGCCTGTCTGAAAGAGCCTCGTTCCAGACCTCGATGGGGCTATTTTTGCTGTGTTGCCTCGCCTCATACGTCCATTTTTTGGCTACAAAAAGCCATAATCAATCCCTCTGAAACAATGGAGCCCATGCCGACTAGACGCACCGTCAGCGGAATACCTCTGTACTAAATGAACGGCATACTCATCATCGCCCATGCACCACTGGCCAGCGCCTTGCGCCAGTGCGTACTGCACGTGTTTCCAGACGGTGCCAGCGGGCTTGCTGCATGGGATGTTCAACCCAATTCGACGCCTGAGGAAACGCTCAAAGGTGCGACGAAGGCAGTGCGCCTTCTCAACACACCACAGTTGCTGGTACTCACTGACGTCTTTGGAGCAACGCCCTGTAATGTGGCGCAAAAGCTGGTCGATGGCATGAGTTCCAAATTGATTGCCGGGGTCAATCTACCCATGCTTTTGCGCACAGTAACCTATCGAAACGAGTCTTTGGATGCGCTAGTAGCGCGTGCCTTGGCGGGCGGCACGCAAGGTGTCATGCAGGTCACAAGCACGGCACCACAAAATCAGGCAAAGAAGAAAAATGATCAAAACAACAACGACCATCAGCAATAAACTGGGTTTGCACGCACGTGCATCCGCCAAGCTGACCAAGCTGGCTGGCAGTTTTCCGTGCGAAGTTTGGCTCGCCAAAGATGGGCGACGTGTCAACGCGAAGAGCATCATGGGCGTCATGATGCTGGCTGCCGGCATCGGCAGCACGGTTGAAGTTGAAGCCAGCGG
Source organism: uncultured Rhodoferax sp. (assembly GCA_964355195.1). Lineage (GTDB taxonomy): Bacteria > Pseudomonadota > Gammaproteobacteria > Burkholderiales > Burkholderiaceae_C > Rhodoferax. Next base: position 2,234 of record CAYHDD010000031.1, read on the forward strand.
TGAGCGCGAACAAGAAGCGCAGACCGCGTTGCTGGCCTTGATTGCCGACAAATTCGGAGAGGGGGAATGACCTTTTCGATCCACGGCCTGTCGGTTGCGCGGGGCATAGCCATTGGGCGTGCGGTACTCGTTGCATCCAGTCGTGTTGATGTCGCGCACTATTTCATCGATGCCTCTCAGATTGCAACTGAAATAGACCGGGTCCGCAATGGACGCAACGCTGTTGTGGACGAACTTCATCGCCTGCAAGCTGGTATTGCCCACATGGGACCGAGGGAGGCGCACAACGAGCTGACTGCTCTGCTCGATGTGCACTTGATGCTGCTCCAGGATGACGAGCTGATCAATGGCGTCAAGCACTGGATCACGGCTCGTCTGTATAACGCCGAGTGGGCCCTGACGACGCAGCTGGAAGTCATCGCCCGCCAATTCGATGAGATGGAGGACGAATACCTGCGTGAGCGCAAGTCCGACCTCGAACAGATTGCCGAAAGGGTCTTGCGCGCCATGAAAGGTTTGTCAGGACCGATCATCCCACCGCCTCAGCACAGCGGTCGCAAACGAGCCCAGCAAGACCTGCTGCTCGGGGACACCGTCGATGTCCCTTTGATCTTGATCGCGCACGACTTGTCGCCGGCCGACATGCTGCAGTTCAAGCAGAGTGTGTTTATAGGCTTTGTGACTGACGTCGGCGGCAAAACCTCCCACACCGCCATCGTTGCGCGAAGTCTGGACATCCCGGCGGTGGTCGGCGCGCGCCTGTCGAGCCAATTGGTGCGCCAGGACGACTGGGTCATCGTCGATGGCGACGCTGGCGTGATGGTGGTTGACCCTTCGCCGATCATCCTTGCCGAGTATGGTTTCAAGCAGCGCCAAGGCGAGCTTGAGCGTGGTCGGTTGAGCCGATTGCTGCACACGCCGGCGGTGACGCTCGACGGTCAAAAGATTCGACTGCTGGCGAACATCGAGATGCCCGAGGACGCCCAAGGCGCGATTCAGGCGGGGGCGGTCGGGATTGGACTGTTTCGGAGTGAATTTCTTTTCATGAACCGGCAAAACAAACTGCCCAACGAAGAAGAGCAGTATCAGGCCTATCGGAAGGCTGTGGAAGGCATGCAGGGGTTACCGGTGACGATTCGCACGGTCGACGTTGGCGCCGATAAGCCGCTCGACGAGTCCTTACAGGATTCGGCGCACCTGAACCCGGCGCTGGGCCTGCGGGCGATCCGCTGGAGCCTGGCCGATCCGGCCATGTTTCTGACCCAGCTGCGGGCCATTCTGCGCGCCTCCGCACACGGCCAGACCAACCTCCTGATACCGATGCTGGTGCATGCCAGCGAAATTCGCCAGACCTTTGCCCTCATCGACCGCGCCCGCGCCCAACTCGACAACCGGGGCATTGCCTACGGCCCCATCAAGGTGGGTGCCATGATCGAAATCCCGGCCGCCGCCCTGACGCTCAAAGTCTTCCTGAAGTATTTTGACTTCCTGTCGATCGGCACAAACGATCTGATTCAGTACACACTCGCGATTGACCGGGCGGATGAATCCGTGGCCCACCTGTACGACCCGCTGCATCCGGCCGTGCTGCGACTGGTGGCGCTGACCATCGCCGAATGCCTGGCGCAAGACAAAGAGGTCAGTGTGTGTGGCGAAATGGCCGGCGACACGAGCCTGACGCGCTTGCTGCTAGGCCTGGGCTTGCGCAATTTTTCCATGCATCCAGCGCAAATACTGGCGGTCAAGCAGGAAGTTCTGCGCGCTGATACGAGCAAACTGACCATTTGGGCTGAGCAAATTCTGGCTGCCGACGAACCTGCACTGCTGATGAAGCAAATTCATTGATGCAGCCTGTCATAGCCCACAATATTTGCCGCAGGTCGGCCACGACGCGGCACCCGCCACACTTGCCATTGCAGTCGAACTGGACCCGCTGTGCCCTACCCTTTTGAGAAGCCGTCACCGCTCAGTCGCCGCCACTTGAGCCAGGGCGCTGCCTTGTCCATCGCTGCGGCACTGCTACCCGGCCCTGTCGCGGCAAAGCCCCAGCCAGGGCGCCCTCCTACCCTCAAGCCAGCTCGCCTGAGAGAGGGCGGTGTCGTCGGCGTGATCACCCCGTGCGGCTTTCTCGAGCAGGACGGCATCGATAAAGCGGTGCGCAATATTGAGGAGCTGGGTGTCAAAGTCAGGCTTGGGCAGCATGTGCTGGCGCGCCGTGGACGCTACGCGGGCAGCGTGGCGCAGCGACTGGATGACCTGCACTCGATGTTTGCAGACCCTGCCATTGACGCGGTATGGGCTGCCACTGGCGGCTCGGGCGGCATCTCGCTGCTGCCCCACATAAACTACAGACTGATTCGCAAACACCCGAAGATCTTCGTCGGCTATTCGGATGTCACTTGCCTGCACCTGGCACTGCATCGCCAAACCGGCTTGATTACCTTTCACGGGCCAGTCGGCATTTCGACTTTTTCAGATTATTCGAAGAAGCATTTGCGAGCCATCTTGATGCAGCCCGCAGACGAGTACGTCATGTCCTTGTCCGAGGAAAATCGGCTCAAGGCCGAAACCGCGCCGCAGTACCAGACCAGAACTCTTCGCCATGGCACGGCTACCGGGCGTTTGACAGGTGGAAACTTGAGCCTGGTGGCTGCTTTGACCGGCACCCCTTACGCAGCCGAGTTGGCAAACCACATTTTGTTTCTGGAAGATATTGGCGAAGCACCGTATCGGATCGACCGTATGCTTACGCAACTCGACTTGAGCCAGGGTCTGGACAAGACAGCGGCCCTGATGCTTGGGGTTTTTGAGAAGTGCGAGGCACCTGACAACGAGCCTTCTATGACACTGAACGAGACCATCGACGACAACCTTGCGCGACTGACGGTTCCGGCTACCCAAGGCTATTCGCTCGGCCACATAGCACATCAGATGACACTACCCGTCGGCCTCAATGCACGCCTGGATACGCAGGCGCAAACCCTGACTTTGCTGGAAGCTGCCGTACTGTAGCTACCTGCCGATGCAACGCTCAGCGCCCGGTGGTTGTCGCCAACGCGGGGGCGGTGCTCCTCTTGGACGCCGTCAGCACATCGAGCAGGGCCGCCGTCTGGGCATCGAGCGCGCCGTCGCACCTGGACGGACGGTACTTCATTTGAAAGGCTGTCACAACGTTGCGCGTGGCTTCATCGAACTCACCGCTTTGCGCAATGGCAAAACCATGCTCCGCCAATTTCTTCTGAAACCAGGCAACGCCCGGCAGTTGCGCCTCGAACTGGCCTAGGCGAGCAGCAACCTCAGCCTCATCGGGCCACAGCACCAGCCCGGCCTCGGCCAGGCGCTTCCAGGGGAACATCGGCCCGGGATCCTGCTTGCGTTGCGGCGCAATATCGCTGTGCCCCAGGACCCGGTCCGGCGTGATGTCATGCCGCTTGAGAATATCCCGGACCAGTGGAATCAGACGCTCAATCTGTCCTGGTGGGAAGGGTGCCCACTCGCGCCCCTGCCCGGTCTGACGCCAACCGGCATTCACAATTTCGATGCCGATCGAACTTGGATTGATGTTGGTGTTGCCCTTCCAGGAACTCGAACCCGCGTGGTAGGCACGCCGGTCTTCATCCACCAGCCGGTAGACTTTGAAGTCCGGCCCATCATCCAGCAGGTAGTGCGAACTGACTTGCTGCTGGGTCAAGACACGCAGCGAATTGGCTGAATCGAGCACCGTGTAGTGCAGTACGAGATAACGCACACGGCTGTCCTGGGCGACGGCTGAAAAGCCTGTCTCGATGCGCGGGCCGCTGGCGCAGCCAGTCAAGAGAGCAAGGAGAACAACGAGGAGAAAGTTTTTCATAGAGTGCCAACCACCTATTTGCCAAGAATTCCCAAAGCCATGCGTGCAGCTGCAACATGCGCCTGCAAGTCCAACTGCCGCAAATCACAGTCGGTCGGCAGACGCTCACGCATCGACAACTCGATCAGCGGATGCAACAGCGGTACCCGCCCGCCCAATACCAACGCTCGCGTCCCGAATCGGCTCAGCATCGCGTTGCCGAGTCGAGCCAATTCGTAACCCGCGCGGCGCAGAATATCGCCAGCCCGCTGGTCTTTGTCGGCGCTCGCCGCGACCGCCACCGCGAGCTGACCGATGCGCCCGCGGCTCGCGCCATAGATCAATTCTCGTGACAGCGCCCAATCGCTGCCGCCAATGGCATCCAACAATGTGACTGCCATGGCCGAGTCAACCCAGGATCCTGGCCTCTCATCTTCGGTGCGCCAAATCTTGCGCAAAGCTTCGAGTGTGATCCAGTAACCGCTGCCACCATCGTCCAATATACCGCCCCGCCCACCGGCCCGGTGGAACTCACGGCGCTCGTCCACAAAGCCGGCAATCGACCCGGTGCCGGCATAGACCAGATAGCCCTGACCAGGCTCGAAGGCGCAGAGGCAGGACAGCTCGATGTCGCTGCTCAGCCTCACTGCCTCAGGGGCAACCTGCAGGTGGCGCACCAGCAATGCGCGCAAGGCCACACCGCGACGATCCTGGGCGCTTCCAAAACCAGTGACACCCGCGCAGATGCCAGAGGCACCGCCGCTATTGGCAACCTGCATAGCCAAGCTGGCCAGCACAGCACTCACCTGGCTCTGGCCGACCTCGGTGTCGAGTTGCATGGCACTGAAACCGGCGACACTGCCCTGCGCCACAACAGACTCATCGATCGCCATCACCGCCCAGCGTGTCTGCGTGCCACCGACATCCAGACCAAGACTTTGCCGCATCATGTCAATCTTGTGAAAAACGTGGATTCGCCTTGGCCAAATAGAACCACTCCTGACCCGCATTCGCTTTGGCAGTGGGAAACAGGATATAGCCGTCCACCTCGGCATGCACCTGGGTGCCGTCACGCCGCGTACCAATCAGCTCGCCTGCCTTCAGCGCATCAAAGCTCAACCAGGGTCGGCTGAACTCGTCATCCACGTGCGCCTTGTCGATCACGTCGTATATCCGCAAGGCCTCGAAATCGGTCACGGCAGGCGGCTTGGGCGCATCCACATGCCCCAGATGTGTCAGCGCATGGATGATCGCCTGATAGGCAACCTGCGGTCCATGCGGGTCATCGTGGTGCCCACACTCCAGGGTCAACGCGTAGCCACCGACCGACCGCATGTACTCCGTCGTACCGACCCCGTAGCGCGGATCGGTGTCGAGCTCTTGCGCGCGATTGGCCGCCACGCCCACCGTCGCCCGGCGCCGTTGAACACCTCGCGCATAGGTACTCAGCCAGCCGTCCACCACCCGGTTCACACCGACCCGCAAAGCCAGGGCGACCTCCGCTTCGGCTTGGCTGAAAGGCTCCAGGTCGCCCGCGTTGTTTTCCGGACCCACCATCACAAAAGCGCGCCCCACCGTCGAGAAGGAGTGCAAGTCCAGCAACACATCGTGTCGCGCCATTAAAGGGCACAGCCAATTGGCAATGTGGTCCTCAAACTCCTTGGGTCCACTGCACGGGCACAGATTGCGGTTCAGATTGCGCTCTCCAGCGCGTTGCCGGCGCTCATACGCCAGCGGATTGGTGATCGGCACAAAAGTCACGCTACCGGCTGCCAAGTTCAGCGTCTTGGCTTCGATCTCGGCAATCACACGCTCGATGCCCCGCGTGCCATGGGTTTCATTGCCATGCACGGCACCCAGCACCAAGAGGCGTGGACCGGGTCCAATGGCGTTGTAGGAAATGGCTTTGAAATGATGTGTCTGCATGTCCATGGTGCTCAACAATTGAATGAAAAATCAGGTCTTTTTGCCAAATTCGGAATCCACCCTGACCATGGCGGTGGCAGCGAAGGCGGGAACGGCGGAAATGCAAATCCAGATGAAGAAATTGGCATAGCCCAATTGCGTCTGGACCCAGCCGCTGATCATGCCGGGCAGCATCATACCGAGCGCCATGAAGCCAGTGCAAATGGCGTAGTGTGCCGTCTTGTGCGGGCCGTCGGAGATCATGATCATGTAGAGCAGGTAAGCGGCAAAACCAAAGCCGTAACCCAGTTGCTCGACCGCCACGCCGGCGCCAATCGTCCATATGTTGGTCGGCATAGCCTGCGACAGGTAGACATAGACCAGATGCGGCACATTGACCGACAAGACCATTGGCCAGAGCCAACGCTTCAAGCCATGCCGGGAAATCACATAGCCCCCCAGCAAGCCGCCGAGCGTCAAACACAAAATCCCGATCGTGCCGTAGACAATGCCAACTTGCTGGGTAGACAGCGCCAAGCCACCCTTTGCCGTACTGTCGAGCAAAAAAGGTGCGGCGAGCTTGATCAACTGAGCCTCGCCAAAACGGTAGAGCAGCAAGAAGGCGAGGATGGAAGCGATTTCCCGTTTCTTCAGAAACGCCGCAAAGACCGCGACAAAATCATGCACCAGCGCCGTCACGGGCGGTCGCGCCGCATCGCTGTCAGGCTTGGGCAAAACGAACTTGTGATAGATGCTGAGCGAGAGGAACATGGCGGCGAGGATGAAGAACACGACCGACCATGCCAGCGTCACATTGCCGGTCGCTTCTTCGACCCGACCCGCCAGGTAAACCATGCCGCCCTGGCCGGCAATCATCGATATCCGGTAGAACGTGCTGCGCACCCCGACAAAAGCGGCCTGCTCATGCTCCTTGAGTGCCAGCATGTAAAAACCGTCCGCCGCAATATCGTGCGTCGCCGAGCTGAAGGCCATCAACCAAAACACCGCCAACGTAATCTGGAAGAAGTAGTGCACTGGAATCGTCAGGGCAACCCCTGCCAGCGCCGCACCAATCAGCAACTGCAAGCTCACAATCCAGAACCGCTTGGTGCGAAACATATCGACGAACGGTGACCACAGCGGTTTGATCACCCACGGCAGATAGAGCCAGCTGGTGTACAGGGCAATATCGGTGTTCGAAATCCCCATCCGTTTGTACATGATGACTGACAGTGTCATCACCACCACATACGGAATCCCCTGCCCAAAGTAGAGCGACGGAATCCACCACCACAAACTCCTGGCCTGGCTTTGGCTCTGCAGTGTTTCTTGCTTCACGAAGGCTCCAAAATGGCGTTGCGGTAGAGTGCGTCCAGCACTTTTTCTTCCCAGGAGTTGAGCCTGGAGTATTGGCCGTGATCGAGCTCCGGATTGAAGCCAACGCCGCCGATGATGTAGATCATGCCATGGCGCCTGACCGGATCGAAGACGAAGCCGCTGTTGAGGCCGTAGGCAAAACCCAGGTGACCGAAGCCCGTCGCCCCCCCGGCAGCAATCAAACGATCACCGTGACCGGCTGCGCCCAGATCGAGGAACTTCTGCACGCCCAAGCCCCAGGCATTGAACAATCCCTGGTAGTTGTCACCATTGCGGCGGTCAGCGTCATGGCGCCATTCCTCTTGCAACATCTGGCGCACCGAAGCCGTTTTCAACAAACGTCGGCCATCGAGCTCACCCTCGTTGATCAACATCTGCATGAGCCGGGCGAGCCCCCCGGCACTGATGCGCAGCCCACCCTGCGGACTGAATACGGTGGCGTTGAACCCAGGCTGGTACGCCGCCAGCCCGGCACGCGGCGCCGGCACCCGCCCCTGGTAGTCGTCCACCTGAGGCACCCAAGGACCATTCGGATCCCATACCTCATTGTTCCTCTTGCGGTACAGGACAGCCAGATGACCGATCTGTGCCGCAGTCAACTCCTCGACATTGAAATGCCCCGAAATTTGCAGCGGATCGAGCACCGCTCGCTTCATATAGCGATCAAATCGCTCCCCGGTGATCGCCTCCATCAGTGTCGCCAGCACGCCCCAGTTGAGGTTCACATAGTCAAAGTATTTGCCCGGCGCGCGCTCACTCAGGCTGCTCGCCTGAGCCCACTGCCGACCATCCCCATAGCCGGGATTGCCGGGCTGAAGAAAGCCTTGCAAACTCTGCTCCAACGCAAGCGAATAGCCACCATCGTCGCGCAAGGAAGAGGTGTGCGTCAGCAGCATCCGCGCGCTAATGGTGGCCTGCGGAAAGTTGGGGTTACGCAGGGTGAATCCGAGGTAAGTGCTGACATCAGCATCAAGGTCCAGCCTTTGCTGCTCGACCAGTTGCATGGCGCCTATTGCGGTCACCAACTTCGATAACGAGGCCACCCGATAAAGGGTATCGCGATCAGTCAGCAAAGAGCCTTCAGTGCCCCCCGGACTGATGACACGTCGGCCGAAGTGCCCCTCATAGACGACTTGGCCATCCCGAATCGCGATGGCCGACAAACTCGCCAGCGGTTTCACCGGGTCCTCAAGAACGGCCTTCAATTCAGAGTTTAGCTTGGTCAAGTGGAGAGTTGCAGGTGATGGATTGAACGGCGTTTGGGCTGCGCAGCGGTCGGCGACCAGGCCCATCATCAGAACGCTGACCGACCAGCAAGCGGCCCAGATAATAGCTGCTGTCGGCAAGCGCCTCGAATCAACCGCCTTCACGCTCGCTTTCCGCACAACGGATCGCTCTGGAGCCACGCGACCACAGCGAAACCCCAAGGCGCGATGAGTGCGTGGACGCGCTGCGTCGCTTGCTGTTTGTCCGGGATGTTGCATTCAGCGTTTATAGTTGAAATTTGAACCTCAGGATTCCCTACCGAATGCACGCAGCGGCCGACCGCTTGAAAACAAGACCTATGCTCAATACCGAAACGCCCAGTGCTAACCATACGGAACTCGATCTGTATCCAACTGAACAACTGGTTGCCGCCTTGGTTGACGACCAGTTCAACGCCGTTCAGGCGGTCAGGGCGGCCAGCGCACAAATCGCCCAGGCGGTTGATGCGGCGGCGGCGCGCTTGAGCCGGGGAGGCCGCCTGATCTATGTCGGTGCCGGGACATCCGGGCGCCTGGGCCTGCTCGACAGTGTGGAGCTCTACCCCACGTTTTCCTGGCCCAAAGCGCGCTCATTGGCCCTATTGGCCGGCGGTGCGCAGGCGATCTTTCAGGCCGTTGAAGGTGCAGAAGATGACGCACAACAGGGTGCAGCCGACCTGGCCGCCCTCGCCCCCACGGCAACCGACGTGGTACTTCTTCTGGCCGCATCAGGCAACACGCCCTATGCCATGGGCGCCTTGCGGGCCGCTCGCGCCGTCGGCGCCCTGACCATTGGCATCGCCAATAATCCGCTGGCGCCGCTCGCCTTGCAGGCGGAGATCGGCATCACGCTCAACACCGGCGCCGAGGTCATCTCCGGCAGCACCCGTCTCAAAGCAGGTACTGCCCAGAAGATTGCCTTGAACACGTTTTCAAGCTCGGTCATGGTGCGCCTGAACAAGGTCTACGGCAACCTGATGGTTGACCTGAAGCCGACCAACGCGAAACTGGTGCGCCGCGCCGTAGCCCTCACTGTGCTGGCAACCGGCGTCGGCGAGGAGATTGCCCGAACAGCACTTGACGAATGCGACTTCCAGGTCAAAGTGGCGATCGTGGCGATCAAGAAAGACGTCGCTGCAGGTCCCGCCCGCGTGTTGCTGGAGCACGCGCAAGGGAGCATCCGGCAGGCGCTCAAGGTGCCATGAAGCAGCAGCGCCTGCTGTCCCTGGACGCCTTTCGCGGTTTCACGATTGCAGCC
>CAYHDD010000032.1:0-6446 GCA_964355195.1 uncultured Rhodoferax sp.
TCGCACTTGGCGCAACGCGATGCGGGCCGTGATGCGCTCGACATCGCTGCTGCCCTTCAATTGGGCGCGCAGCGCTCTCCAGGCATCCACGCGCAGTGCACCGATGGCGTTCAGACGCGCTTGGGCTTGGGTGCGCTCGCGCTGCGGGCTGAGTAGCCAGCTCTTGAGTAGGCGGCTGCCCATGCCGGTCATGCAGGTGTCGAGCATCGAAAAGAGCGTCGGTTGTTCCTCGCCGCGCAGGGTTTGGGTCAACTCCAGGTTGCGCCGAGTGCTTTGGGGTAGGTCCATCAATTCATCGCTGCGCTGCACGCGCACGCTGTGGACATGGGTCAGTGCGCGGCCCTGGGTGTGCTCGGCGTAGGCCAGCAGGGCGGCTGCGGCGGCGTGCGCCTGCACCAGTTCCTGTGCCTGCCATGGTGCCAGACTGGCGGCGCGCAGTTGCTCCAGCAGCTTGCGTTGGCCCAGCGGGGCGTCAAACTGCCAGTCCGGTCGCACCGTAACGGTCAACCTGCCTGCCACCTGAAGGGCACGCAGGCGAGCCTCAAAGCTGGCTGTGGCACCGGCGCTGAACAGCAGTTCACCGGGGTTGATGCGGGCCACCCAGTCGGCCATCTGGTCGCTGGCGCATTCGGCCAGGTAGACCTCGCCGCTGGTGATGCTCAACCAGGCCAGGCCGCACTGGTTGCGCGGTCCTTGCTGCACCGCCAGCAAGAGCGATTCTGTCTTGTCGCCAAGCAGTTCCATGTCGGTCAGCGTACCCGGCGTGACCACCCGCACCACCTTGCGCTCGACCGGTCCCTTGCCGGTGACCTCGCCGACCTGCTCGCAGATGGCAACTGACTCCCCTAGTTTGATGAGCCGGGCCAGATAGGTCTCGACCGCGTGAAACGGCACGCCGGCCATCACCACCGGTTCGCCAGCCGACTGGCCGCGTTGCGTCAGCGTGATGTTGAGCAGACGGGCGGCTTTCTCAGCGTCGGCAAAGAACAGTTCGTAAAAATCCCCCATGCGGTAGAGCAGCAGTGTGTCAGGGTGGTCGGCCTTCAGGCTGAGGTACTGGGCCATAGCCGGGGTGTGAACTTTTGTCGTGTCGGTCATTGCCGCGAGTCTAGCAACTTCATCTGCTTCACATCGGCACCGCATGGCCAGCAAGCTGATGGCTGTTGAGTTGTTGCATGTAACTGAATCTCATGCTAGAGTGCTACATGTAACGAATTGAAGGAGTTTTCTATGGCTACCCCTGTTGCTGAACGGGTTCAGAAGCGGCGTTCCGCTCTGCGCATGGCTGGGCTTCGACCGGTTCAGATATGGGTGCCAGATACGAGGCGGCCAGATTTTGCACAGGAGTGCAAGCGTCAATCCGGTTTGGTCTCGCAGGCTGATAGCGCCGATGCAGAGCTGCTGGGCTTTATGGATGAGGCTTTGTCCGATGTGGACGGATGGGTGGCATGAACCGGGGTGATTTTGTGACTATCGCCATGCAGGGCGATTTTGGTAAGCCAAGGCCTGCTTTGGTGATTCAGGCCGACCCATTCAGCGAACACGCCAGCGTGACCGTTTTGCTGGTTTCGAGCACGTTGGTGAATGCACCCTTGCTGCGCGTGACCATTGAGCCCAGCGAAACCAACGGGTTGCAGAAACCGTCACAGGTGATGATCGACAAGGCCATGACCGTCAAGCGTGACAAACTGGGCGAAGCCTTCGGTTCGGCCAGCGACGCGGCCATGCTTGAAGTGGGGCGTTGCCTTGCGGTGTTTCTTGGGATCGCGCGCTAGGCGGCGCCGTCCAGCAGCAGCAGGCTGGGCCAGGCGCTGGCTGGCTTCTTCATGTCGATGACATCGAGTGGGCAATTGGCGGCGCACTTGGCACAGCCGTTGCACGCGTCGCTGTCTTGCAGCACCGAGACCTTGCGCCAGCCCTGTTGTTCGAAGGCGAACAGGCGCAGCGGACAGGCGGCGATGCACCTGCCGCAACCCGAGCAACGGGACGCATTGATGTGTGGAATCCGGGCTGGCATGGAAGAACTGGCTTGGCTTTGTGCTTGGCATCATAGGGTAATGCGCCTAGAAAATTCACCAGTAGGGTCTTGTGGCTACACTGTTGGTTGAGCGTTTTGAAAGGTGCCCAGTCATGAATAGGTCCATCGCCAGCGCCAACCTGCAGCCGCGTGCTGGCGCGGCATTGTTGCTGCTTTGCGCTTCGCTTGTGAGCGCCTGCGCCCAGCTTGGTGTGTCGGATGCGCGTGAGCTCAGCAGTGAGAAGATCACGCAAATTGTCGCCAGCGCCGACCGTACGCCGGCTGACCGGAACAACGATTTGCGTCGCAAGCCAGAGCAGATGCTGGCTTTCCTGCGCCTGCGGCCGGGCATGACGGCGTTCGACCTGAGCACCGGTGGCGGTTACACGGCCGAGCTGTTGGCACGCGCTGTCGGCCCGAGCGGCCAGGTCTACGGTCAGAGCCAACCACCGAGGGTGGCTGCCTTGCAGACCAGGGTTGCGCCCGAGGGCAACTCGGCACCGAACCTACCCAGCCTGCAGCCGACGCCCAACGCGCCAGCGCCGGTACGGCGCACGGTGGTGCAGGTCTTCGAAGAGCGCTCGAAGAATGCGCAATTGTCCAATTTGATCCCCATCATCCGTGTCTTTGAAGACCCGATTCCGGCCCAGCTTGCCGGGCAGATTGATCTGGTCACGCTGATGTTCAACTACCACGATCTGGTTCACATGGGAATCGACCGCGCGCGCATGAACGTCGCTGTCTTTTCAGCGCTGAAACCAGGTGGCATCTATGTCATCGCTGACCACGCTGGCCGGTCCGGCACCGGCATCTCCGAGGCCGGCACGCTGCACCGTATCGAAGAAGCATTTCTGCGCAAGGAAGTTGAGGCGGCCGGCTTCAAACTCCACGACGAAGGACATTTCTTGCGCAACCCGAGCGATCCGCGCGACAAAAATACGCCCGATCCAGCCCAGCCAAAGGATGAGTTTGTGCTGAAGTTTGTGAAGCCCTGATTTTCATGAACACGATGCAAGTCTTGGTGGATCGGGAGCATCTGGCGACGACCCGCTTACGCGAAGTCGCCGTAGCTGAGCTTCTAGCCGGGCAGGTGCAGGTTCGCATTGACGCCTTTGCCCTGACCTCGAACAACATCACCTATGCCGCCTTCGGTGTGGCAATGAACTACTGGCAGTTCTTCCCGACCGGCGAAGCAGCGTGGGGAATGATTCCGGTTTGGGGTTTTGGCGAGATCGTGCGCTCACTGCATCCGGAACTGCCGGTGGGCGAGCGCCTGTACGGCTATTACCCGATGGCCACCGATGTGATCCTGACGCCGCAGCGGGTCAGAACCGAGAGTTTCAGCGACGCCGCGCCGCACCGGGCTGGATTGCACGCGGTCTACAACCAGTATTTGCGCTGCGCCGCCGACCCTCTGTACACGCCCGGGACGGAGGATCTGCAGGCGCTGTTGCGCCCACTCTTCATGACCTCGTGGCTGATCGACGACTTCCTGGCCGATCAACACTTTTTTGGGGCATCGATGCTCCTCTTGTCGAGCGCTTCCAGCAAGACCGCTTACGGCACCGCGTTTGCGCTCAAGCAGCGCGCCGACATCGAAGTGGTCGGGCTGACGTCGGCGGCGAACCTCGCGTTTTGCCAGAGCCTGGGGTGCTACAGCCGTGTCATAGCCTACGAGCAGCTTGACCAGATCGACTCCCAGAAGCCATGCGTCTACATCGACTTCGCAGGCAACGCCGGTTTGCGCCAACGTGTTCATGAGCGCTTTGTCAACCTCAAATACAGTGGTTCGGTGGGTGGTACGCATGTGCAGCAGATCGGTAGTGCCAAAGACCTGGCCGGGCCGCGCCCGGTGCTGTTTTTTGCGCCCGCGCAGGCCAGCAAGAGGGTTGGCGAGTGGGGCGGTCGGGAGTTTGGCGCGCGCATGGCTCAAGCTTGGCGTGCTTTCTGCGCCCAGGTGCAGCAGGGCGAGCGGCCCTGGCTGATGGTCGAGCACGCTCATGGCAGTGCCGCTGCGCTGGCGGCTTACGCGCAGGTGCTGGGCGGGCGTGGTGATCCGCGGGTCGGGCATATTCTGTCGCTCACGCCTTGATACGCGGATGTCGACTCTGTTCTTGATTCTTCAAACGGGAGTGCGTTGTCGTCTGGCCCTGTTTGCCAGCCTTTGCCTGCTTGTTGATTTGAGCAGTCACGCTGCCTCGGTGGCGCCTGTGGCGGCACAAAACGGCATGGTGGTGACGGCACAGCATCTGGCAACCCGGGTCGGTGTCGAGGTGCTGAAGCAGGGCGGCAACGCGGTCGACGCAGCGGTGGCGGTGGGCTACGCGCTGGCGGTGGTTTACCCAGCGGCGGGCAATCTGGGTGGCGGTGGCTTCATGACCTTGCAGTTGGCCGATGGCCGCAAGACCTTTCTGGACTTTAGGGAGAAGGCGCCGCTCGCCGCCACGGCCAACATGTACCTGGACGCGGAGGGCAAGGTCATCAAGGGCTTGAGTACACGTGGACATTTGGCGGTGGCGGTGCCGGGTTCGGTGGCTGGCCTGGAGATGGCGCGCGCCAGGTACGGCACCCGAGCGCGTGCCGCGCTCATGGCTCCGGCGATTGCGCTTGCCGAGCGCGGCTTTGTGCTGGAGCAGGGTGATATCGACATCTACCAGACCGCAGTTGCCGACTTGCGCCAGGATGCGGCGTCGGCGGCGATCTTTCTGAAGCAGGGCGAGGCCTTCAGGCGTGGCGACAAACTGGTGCAAAGGGATTTGGGTAGAACCCTGCGCCTGATCAGCCAGCGCGGTGTGGATGGGTTTTACAAAGGCCCGGTGGCCAAAGCCTTGGTCGCGGCCAGTCGCTCTGGCAATGGCCTCCTAAGTCAGGCTGATCTGGACCAGTACAAGGTGCGTGAATTGGCGCCGGTGGAGTGCGATTACCGCGGCTTTCACGTTGTATCGGCACCGCCGCCGAGCTCTGGCGGGGTCGTGATCTGCGAGATCTTGAACATCGTCGAAGGCTACCCACTCAAGGAATTGGGTTTTCGTTCCGCTCAGGCCATGCATTACCAGATTGAGGCCATGCGTCACGCGTACATGGACCGCAACAGCTACCTGGGCGATCCCGACTTCGTCAAGAACCCCCTGGCGCGCCTGCTCGACAAAGCCTACGCGGCCAGGATTCGCGACGTGATCGATCCGGCGCGGGCCGGGGTCTCCAAAGACCTCAAACCCGGCGTGGCACCGCACGAGGGCAGCAATACCACGCATTACTCCATCGTTGACCGGCACGGCAATGCGGTGGCCGTGACCTACACCTTGAACGACTGGTTTGGCGCCAAGGTGACGGCTGCTGGCACCGGTGTGTTGCTGAACAACGAGATGGACGACTTCACGCTCAAGCCTGGTGTGCCCAATAGCTACGGTCTGGCACAGGGTGAAGCCAATGCCATCGCCCCGGGCAAGCGGCCGCTTAGCTCGATGAGTCCGACCATTGTCACGCAGGCCGACAAGCCGGTGATGGTCGTCGGAACGCCAGGCGGCAGTCGCATCATCAGTGTGGTGACCCATGCCATTTTGAACCTGGTGGACTACGGAATGAACGTACAGGAGGCGGTGGACGCGCCGCGGTTTCACCAGCAATGGTTGCCGGATATCACCTACGTTGAGAAATTTGGCATCAGCCCGGACACGCGCAAGATTCTGCTCGAAATGGGGCACCAACTGATGGATGAGCCCCCCGCCAATCATCTGGCAGTGATTCTGGTTGGCGCGCCTTCATTGGGAGGCAAACCGGTCGGCGCGAACCGCTTCTACGGCGCCAACGATCCGCGCCGCAATACCGGGCTGGCGCTGGGGTATTGAGCGCCGAAAAAGATAGTACAGGGACGGGTATGCAGCGATTCATTGAGCAGCATGGCGACGAGTGCTTCGACCTTGTCGTCGTTGGCGGCGGCATTACTGGCGCCTGTGTCGCCTACGAGGCGGCCACGCAGGGCCTCAAAGTGGCCTTGCTGGAGAAGAATGATTTTTCTGCGGGCACGTCGGCAGCGTCTTCCAAGTTGATACACGGCGGCCTGCGCTATCTGGTCAACGGCGAATTCGGTATGGTGCGTGAGTCCTTGCGCGAGCGCCGCGTGATGGCCAATATTGCGCCCAATCTGGTGTACCCGATGCCCATGTTGATCACGCACGCGGGTCAGGCCTTCAAGAACAACAAATGGGTCGCCAAGCTGGGCATGCTGCTCTACGATGCGCTCTCATTCGACAAGGCCTCTACCTGGGACAAGGCCAAGCGCATACCGATGCACCGCAGCTTGTCCCCTCCAGAGGTGATGCAAAGCGAGCCCCAGGTTCGCGCGCAAGATCTTACGGGTGGGTCTGTGTTCTACGACAGCACCAGCCTGTGCCCTGAACGTCTGACGCTGGCCTTCATCAAGTCAGCC
>CAYHDD010000032.1:6456-11803 GCA_964355195.1 uncultured Rhodoferax sp.
TACGGTGCCAAGGTTTCCAATCACGCCGCGGTGACCGAGTTGTTGCCAGATGGCGCTGGTCGTGTCAGCAGGGTGCGGGTGCTCGACAGTGTGAGCGGCAAGCAACACACGCTGCATGCCAAGCTGACGGTGAATTGTGCCGGCCCGTGGGCGGACCGGATACCAGAACTGGCCGGTAATGGGGTGACCGGTGAACGCTCATTGAGCCGCTCGGAGGGGGTTCACTTCATCACCCGAAAGCCCTTGATCTCCGGCAAGAGAATCGTCGGCTGTTCCAGTCGAACGGGTGGGCACTTCTTCCTGATCCCCTGGCGTGGCCATACCCTTGTCGGCACTACCGACAAAGCCTACAGCGGAGATCCTGATGGCTACCGCGTGAGTGCGGCCAGTGTCATGGAGTTGATAGACACGATCAACGAAGGCTTTGGTGACGGCAAGCTGAGTTATGCCGACGTGCAGTACGCCTATGGTGGGCTGCGCCCGCTGGTCGAGACCCAAACCAAGGAGACCTATACCGCATCACGGCGCTACGAAATCAGCGACAACGCCGCTCAGGGACTGGACGGGCTGATCACGGTCGAGGGCGGCAAGTTCACCACCAGCCGGCAACTTGCTGCCGATTGCATGAAGGTGATTGGGCGCAAACTCGGGGTGCCGGTGCAGCGTTCCATCACCGACCAACGGCGCCTGGCCGGGTGTGATATTGCCGACCTGACAAGCTTTCTGGCACAAGCGCATCAGAAGAACATCGGCTTTGCCGCCACCACCATCGACTTTCTGAGCCGCCACTACGGTACCGACTACGAGGCCGTACTCCAACTGGCGCGGCAGGACGCCCCGTTGGCGCAACGTCTGGACGGCGACGGAGAAATTCTGGCGCAAGTCAGCTACGCTATCCGCTCTGAGATGGCGCGCACACTGGAGGACATTGTGTTGCGCCGTACCGGCATCGGCACTTTGGGTCATCCGGGCATGGAAGTGCTGGAAATGGTTGCCGCATTGGCGGCCGCCGAGCTCGGCTGGGACGAGGACCGCAAGAAGCATGAGATTGCCATCACGTCAGAGCGGCTGGCGCCGCCTGCGGTGCTTGCATCGAGCCAATAGACCAGAAGTATTGTTGGAAAAACACACCATGAGCAAGCCGAATCAATTCACACCAGACTGGACCGAAACCGCAGCCGATCCCGGCAGCTTTAGGTCGATAGCCAAATACGGCGACCCCAACGGCTTCAAACATCCGAGTGCTGCCTGGGTCGAGATGTTCAAGCAGGAGTTCGGCATGAGCGATGCCGATTTCCAGCGCAAGCAAACCGAGGGCAATATGCCGGTTAAGCTGAACCGTGCAGTGAATCTTCAACCCGCTCAGATTGCCGCTTTGACGGCCATTGTTGGCGCCGGAAATGAAGCGCACGACGACTACAGCCGGGTGAAGTACTCGTCCGGAAAAATGGTCGAGGAAATCCTTGAACTGCGCAGCGGTGTCGTGCGCGAGGTATCGGACCTTGTGCTTCATCCGCGGCACAAAGAAGATGTCGCGGAAATCGTGCGCTATTGCAATGCCGAACGCATTCCCGTCACGGTCTATTCTGGTGGCTCGTCCTGCAATTTTGGTTGCCGCCCGATGAAAGGCGGCGTCTCGCTGGTCATGAGCACGCACATGAATCAGCTGCTTGAAATCAACGAGCTCAACCAAACTGCGCGCGTGCAGCCCGGCATGTTCGGGCCGGCTTACGAGAAGGCGTTGAACGAAGCACCGCAACGGTTTGCCTGCAGACGTCGGTTCACCGGGGGACACTTTCCTCAATCATTCGAATATTCGACGGTGGGTGGTTGGGTCGTCACGCTGGGCTCGGGGCAGGCATCGAGTTACTACGGTGACGCCTGCGACATCGTTTTCGCGCAGGAGTATGTGACACCGAACGGCTCCTTCAAGACGCTCGAATTTCCCGCCTCGGCGACCGGGCCGAAAGTCAACGACATCATGAAGGGTTCCGAGGGGACGTTTGGCATTTTGGTGGAAGTGACCATGAAGATCTTTCGCTTCATGCCTGAGAACCGCGCGCGCTTTGCACTGATGTTCCCGAGTTGGAAGGCTGCGGTGAATGCCAGCCGCGAGGTCATGCAGGCCGAGTTCGGCAGACCCGCCGTCTTTCGTATCTCAGATGCCGAAGAGACCGAGCGTGGCCTCAAGCTGTTCGGCATACCGGCTCTGGCGGAAAAGTATCTCGCCTTGCGTGGCATGGTGCCGATGGAGCGCTGCCTGTGCATGGGTACGGTGGAAGGGGACCCGGATTACACCAAACTCGTGGCACGCAAGGTCAGGCAGATTGCGCGTCGCCACGGTGCCCTGTCGCTTGGTGCCTATGCCGTGCGCAAGTGGGAGAAGACGCGCTATACGGAGCCCTATATGCGGGAGGACCTGAACGATTACGGCATCGTGATCGACACGCTGGAAGCGGGGGTCACCTGGGACAATCTGCATCGCCTGCACGACGCGGTTCGCAGCGTCGTCAAGAGTCGCCCTGGCACCATGTGCATGACGCATGCCTCTCACTTTTATCCGCAGGGAACGAATCTCTATTTCATATTTCTGGGGCGCATGCAACTCGGCGAGTTTCGCCCATTCCTGAACGCCATCATCGACGCGATGGTCAGCCATGGGGGCTCATTGAGTCATCATCACGGCGTCGGGCGCTTGCTGGCGCCGTGGATGGAAACCACGCTGGGCCATGAGCAGATGGGTGTGCTGCGCGCGCTCAAGCAGCACTTCGATCCAAACAACATCATGAATCCGGGCGGCAAGCTCGGTCTTGATTCAAAATAGCCAGTGCCACGCCATGCATGAAAAGAACCACATCATCGCCATCGATTCGGGTACCCAGAGTATCCGGGCGGTGCTGTTCAATCGCGAGGGCGAGATGCTGGCGATCGAGCAGGCGCAGCTTGAACCCTTTTTCTCGCTACAGCCGGGTTGGGCGGAGCAGCGTGCCGAGGACTACTGGCTCAAACTGTGTCTGGTCTGCCGCGGATTGATGAGCAAGATCGATATCGATGCCAGTCAAATTCGATGTATTGGATTGACCAGTCAGCGCAACACGGTCATCGCTGTTGATGAACAGGGCCAAGCGCTGCGGCCGGGCATCATCTGGCTCGATCAACGCACTGTGGCGAATCGTCCACCACTAGGCAAAGGCTGGAGTTTGCTCGTGGGTTTGCTCGGGCAGACTGAGGAAATCACCTACGCCTGCAAGAACTCGAAGTTTCTCTGGATCAAGCAGAACGAGCCTGAGGTCTACCGAAAGACGCACAAGTTCGTGCAGTCCACGGGATTCTTTGTGCGCAAGCTGACCGGTGAGTTTCGGGACAGCTATGGCATGAATGCCGGCATCCTGCCTTTTGACTACAAAAAGCTGACTTGGTATGGACCTCTTTTCCAGTTTTTCTATGATGCGCTAGGCATGGAGCGCAGGCATTGCGTCGATCTCGTTGCGCCAGATCAGGTCATAGGGCACATCACGATGCAGGCGGCAGCGGAAACCGGCTTGCCCGAAGGCTTGCCCTTGGTGGTGGGCGCGGGCGACAAGCAATGCGAGCTCTTGGGTGCGGGTGGTGGCATCGATCCGACGATTGGCGTCATCAGCTTCGGGACCGGCACGTCGATGGAGGTGATCTCGAAGAAATACCTGCGCGATTCAAAGCTGCGTTTTTTCACCTGGCCGGCAGCGCTGCCTGGCAAATGGGTGCTCGAAATGTTCATCATGCGCGGCTTCTGGATGGTGACCTGGTTCAAACGTGAGTTTGGTCACCACGAGGCTATCACTGCAGCAGAGCGTGGAGTCGCACCCGAGGTGGTGCTCGATGAAGTCATCCGCGACATCCCGCCCGGCTCCATGGGGCTCATGCTGCAGCCGCATTGGTCGCCCACGGTATACAACAAGTTTGTCAAGGGCGCAATTTTTGGATTTGGTGACGTTCACACGCGGGCACATGTGTACCGCGCTATTCTGGAAGGTCTGTGCTTCGAATTGCGCCAGATGCAGGAAGTTGCCCAGAAGCGCACCGGCGTCGCACTGCGCGAACTTCGTGTCGGCGGCGGCGGTTCACGCAGCGATGTGGCGGTTCAGATCGCGGCGGACATGTTCAACCTGCCGACCTCGCGCATGGCGACGTCAGAGATTGCAGCACTCGGCGCGGCCATCGACGCCGCTGTAGCGACTGGCCTTTACCCCGATTTTGACGCTGCCGTGGCGGGCATGGTGCGCAAGGGCAAGACCTTCTTGCCCGACGCCAAAAATCACCAGATCTATTCACAGTTGTTCCATGAAGTCTACAAGACATCGTTCGCCACGATGGAGCCCATTTATGCCAGCATCGCCCGCATCACGGGCTATCCGAGCCACGACGAGCGAGGCTCAAGATCCCGCACTCAAGGATGAAGCATGAAGTTTGAATCGGTCAGTACAGCGCACGATGGCAGGAGTGGTCTGGCTCGGCGCGACTTCCTCAAAGTTGTTGCGGGATTTTCCCTGGCACTGTCAGCCGCTGGCGCCCTTGGCACGCTGGCTGGTTGCGCCCCGGCGCTGAAGTCTCCGGCCAAGGGCTATGCCTTCCTCCAGGAGGCTGACCTGGCGCTGTTCTCGGCCCTGGCACCTGCGGTGATCGCCGACCTGGCGCAACTGGAGACCGGTCAGCGCGACCCGCGTATCGGCGAAGTGCTGCGCAATCTCGATGCCACGCTCGCCGCGATGGGGTTGTTGGCACAGCAGGAAGTGCGCAAGTTGCTCGACTTGCTGGCGCTGGCGCCGCTGCGTTACCTGCTGACCGGCGTCGGTGCCTGGGCTGAGGCCAGCATCGAGACGCTACAGACCTTTCTGGCACGCTGGCGCGGCAGCCGCTTCGCGACACTCAACGCTGGCGTCAACGTGCTGGTCAAGCTTATTTGTGCCAGTTACTACGTGCAGCCTGTGAGCTGGCCCGCTGCTGGCTATCCGGGGCCGCTCGCACGTGTCTTCACGGCAGTCAATTCCTGAGGGGCGAACATGATGTTTCCAGATCTCTATGCGCAGGGGATAGCGTCGGGTTGGTCGGTCATCGACGCCGCCACGCTGGCCGCGCCGCTGACCCTCGAGGCCGATGTGGCGATCATCGGCAGCGGTGCCGGAGGCGGTGTTGCTGCCGAGATATTGAGCCTGGCTGGCCTCAAGGTCGTGTTGATCGAGGAGGGCGGACTGAAGACCTCCGACAGCTTCAAGGACATGGACGAGGCACGCGCCTATCGCGACCTCTATCAGGAGGCGGCTGCGCGTGACACCTCGGACGGCGCAATTTCAGTCTTGCAGGGTCGCAC
>CAYHDD010000033.1:0-11438 GCA_964355195.1 uncultured Rhodoferax sp.
GGCGCTTGCAACTACAGCAGGCGCGCCAGTTTGTCAGCAGCTTTGACCGCCCCAACATCAGCTACACGATTGTCGAAAAGCGCGACGCCACGCAGCAGCTGCTGCGCTTCATCTCGGGCGAGCACATGGGTGACGCCGGCATCGTCTACTGCCAGTCGCGCAAACGTGTCGAACAAGTGGCGGAGCTGCTGTGCGACGAAGGCATTGCCGCCCTGCCCTACCACGCGGGACTGGAGAACAAGGTGCGCCAGGCCAATCAGGACCAGTTTCTGCGCAGCGAAGGCATCGTGATGGTGGCAACAATCGCCTTCGGCATGGGCATTGACAAGCCCGATGTGCGCTTTGTCGCTCATCTGGACATGCCGAAAAACATCGAGGGCTATTACCAGGAAACCGGGCGCGCGGGGCGCGACGGCGAAGCGGCCGATGCCTGGATGTGCTACGGCCTGCAGGACGTGGTGAACCAGCGCCGCATGATCGACGAAAGTCCGGCCGAAGAGGAGTTCAAACAAGGTCTGCGCGGCAAGCTCGACGCCCTGCTCGGCCTCGCCGAAGCCACAGATTGCCGCCGCGTGCGCCTGCTGGCCTACTTTGGCGAGGCGAGTCAGCCCTGCGGAAACTGCGATAACTGTTTGACCCCGCCAGCGGTTTGGGATGGTACCGATGCCGCGCGCAAGCTGCTGAGCACCGTTTACCGCGTGCAGCAGAGGGACGGCATCAGCTATGGCGCGGTGCACATCATCGACATTCTGCGCGGCAAGCGCACCGAAAAGCTGACCCAGCGCAGGCACGAGAGCCTGAGCACGTTCGGCCTGGGCTCGGCCTTCAGCGAAACGCAATTGCGCGGTGTGCTGCGTCAGTTGATCGCCATCGGCGCGGTGACCGTTGACAGCTTCAGCACACTACAGTTGACCGACGCCGCGCGTGCCGTGCTGCGCGGCGAGGTGCCGGTGCGACTGCGCGAGTCGCTCTCCAGGCCGCCACCGGGCAAGGTCAAGCGCGAGGCGCGCAGCCCGGTGGCCAAGCTGCCTGTGGCGCTCGACGCATCGGCTCAGGACCGTTATCTGGCCCTGAAAGCCTGGCGCGGCGAAGTGGCGCGCGAGCACAACCTGCCGGCCTATGTGATCTTTCACGACGCCACCCTGGCGGCGATCGCGCAAGGTGCGCCGCAATCACTGGAAGACTTGCAGGGCATCAGCGGTATCGGCACGAAAAAACTGGAAGCATACGGGCATGAGGTTTTGCGCGTGATGGCCGGCGTGTAGAAAATAGCGGTCAACCCGCTTCGAAAGGACGCACGACATGACGAAGTTTCAAAACCCCTCCGGTCAACAAAGAGTCGCCCTGATCACCGGCGCCAACACCGGAATCGGGCGCGTTACAGCGCGCGAGTTGGCCCGACAGGGGGTTCACGTCTTTGTGGCCTGTCGCTCGCAGGAGCGCACGCAGGCCCTCCTGGACGAGGTGCACAGCGTGGCGCCCGAGGCCAGGATCGAGTGGCTGGCGCTCGACCTGGCCAGCCTCAGCTCAGTGCGCCAATGCGCCCAGAGCTTTCTGGCGCGTGGCCTGCCGCTGCACCTGCTGATCAACAACGCTGGTCTGGCAGGCGCCAAGGGTCAGACGGAAGATGGCTTTGAGCTGGCCTTTGGCGTCAACCACCTGGGACACTTTCTGCTCACCCAATTGCTGCTGGAACGCATCAAGAGTTCGGCACCGGCGCGCATCGTGACGGTCGCCAGCCGCGCGCACTACCGCGCCAAGGGGTTTGACTGGAAGGCGCTGCGCGAACCGACCAAAACCACGACTGCCCTGGACGAATACAGCGTCTCGAAACTGGCCAATGTGCTGTTCAGCGCCGAGCTCGCGCGCCGCCTGCAAGGCACTGGTGTCAGCACCTATTCACTGCACCCCGGTGTGGTGGCGACCGAGGTCTGGCGCAGCCTGCCCTGGCCGCTGGATGCGCTCCTCAAGCTGTTCTTGATTTCGCCTGACAAAGGCGCCGCCACCTCACTGCATTGCGCCGTCAGCGTTGCGTCTGAATCCGGGCTCTATTACGACGAGTGCCGGCCCCGCACCCCAAGCCGACTCGCAGGCGACCCGGCGCTTGCCGCCCAGCTCTGGCAAAACAGTGAGAAGTGGGTGCGCGAATTCCATTAGGTCTCCTCTAGGTTCCATGGCCTTTACGTCGCACCAAAGACCGCCGTGTCCCAATTGAAGGCCCCGCCGAGGTCTAGCGACTCCGCGTATTCCTTGATGATGCGTGCCCTTAGTTCGTCTGCCGCGGCCATCACCGGCACAATCGACAGGCCAGTGGCAAAGCGCAGTTCCCGCGTGAAATCGATGGCCAGCGGATTTTCGACGGCGACCACCAGCGTCTGCTTGGTGCGAACCAAGGGCAGCATTTGATGCTGCTTCGCGTAACTTCCCCGCGTCAGCTTCAACGCCTCGATGTCAAGCTTGAACTCGCGCACATTGACGAATGGAAAGCCCAATTTCGTGGCCAGGGCTTGCTGGATCTGCTGATGTGTGACCGCGCCCATCTCCAGCAGGATTTTGCCGAGCGACCGGCTGCGGTTCGCCTTTTGCGTGGCCAGTGCCAGGTCGAGTTGCTGCTGTGAAATAAGGTGCATCTCCATCAGCACACTTCCGATCCGCACATTCGGACGGCGCATTTGTTCATCGAGTGCGCGTGCCAGCGCAGCCCGCGACACGATGGCGTGCTGGCGCAGGTATTTGCCCAGAGATTCGGTGCGTAGTGCAGCCTGCTGGTCCAGGGCGGCGGCAAGCGTATCGGGTGGCACCCCGTTGTTCGAGACAAGCGCCTCCCCCAGCAACGGGCCGATGCTGAGCTCGCTCAGCGCCAGCGCCGGAATGAAGCACGACTGAGTGGCCCCGTCAGCGTCGTCAACGGGAAACAGGAACAGCCCTGCCTCCTCCTTGACGAAGCCGCGTGTCTTGCCAGAGAGCTCGCTACCGTCGCTGAACCGGACACGGAAGTCCTTGTCTTCGATCACCTGCGCCTGGGAGCCACCGACAAGCTCCATCGCTGCGGTATCGGCTTGCACCAGCAGCGGGCGAACCAACTTGAGCATGCGCACCTGGTCAATGGGGAACTGCGTCAACGAGGCGAAATCGGATGTCTTGAGCTCTATCAAACCGTCGCCAGGTTCGAACTGTGCAAGCTCGCCTAGCGCAACCCGCCCATCAAGCAGATCCACGGCGCAGTCTTGACTCGGGACGCCCACCGTGCCCTCTTCGGCAAGTGCGTAAAACGGTGGCGCTGGCCAGTGCAGGTTCTCTGTTGTCATGGCGGATAAGTCTACATCATGGCCTGCGTCCAACCACCCCCCAGCACCCGGTAGAGTGCAATCTGGTTTTGCAGATACTGGGTATGCACTTGCACCCTGGCAAATGCCCGCGATCCCAGTATGAACCAAGCGCTCTATTCCAGTACAGTACGGCGTTGCCGCCAATAAAGTGTGGTGCCAGGGAAAATAGCAGACAGCGCCAACGCTCACGCGCTGGTTTTTGATGTTGAAGCTGACCGAATAAATCAAACGAACCGGCTAATGATTTCCGACTACCACGCCAAATACTTTGCCTACGAGCTGACGCGACGCTGTCCGCCAGATAGCGTTGAAAAGCTGGCTGGTGCGCTCGTGGATGCACAGGTCGACTTGAATCCGCATCAGGTTGACGCGGCCTTGTTTGCCTTCAACTCGCCGCTATCCAAAGGGGCGCTCCTGGCCGACGAGGTGGGTTTGGGCAAGACCATCGAGGCGGGCCTCGTGCTCTCGCAGAAATGGGCAGAGCGCAAGCGCCGCATTCTGGTCATTACGCCGTCCAACTTACGCAAGCAGTGGTTTCAGGAATTGACCGAAAAATTCTTCTTGCCGTGCCGGATTCTCGAAGCTAAACCTTATAACGTCGCAATCAGGCAAGGCCAGATGCGTCCGTTCGAGGTCCCTGAAGTCGTCATTTGCTCCTATCAGTTCGCCAAAAGCAAAGCCAACGAAGTCCAGGGCGTGCCTTGGGATTTGGTAGTGATCGACGAAGCGCACCGGCTGCGCAACGTCTATAAACCGTCGAACATCATTGCCAACACGCTCAAACTGGCGCTGGCTGGCAAGCACAAGCTGCTGCTCACGGCGACGCCTTTACAGAATTCCTTGCTGGAGCTGTTCGGTCTGGTGAGTTTCATCGACGAGCATGCTTTCGGCGATTTAAAGAGTTTCCGCGAGCAGTTCGCCAATCTGAACCAGGAGGAGGTGTTCCAGACGCTCAAGACCCGCCTGAAGCCCGTCTGCCATCGCACCCTGCGCCGGCAGGTTACGGCTTACATCCCTTACACCAAGCGCCTGCCCCTCGTGGAGGAGTTCACACCGGAGGCAAGCGAAGACCGGCTCTACCATCTGGTCTCCGAATACCTGCAACGGGACAATCTGCAGGCCCTGCCAGCCAGCCAGCGCAGCCTGATGACGCTGGTGCTGAGGAAGCTTCTGGCTTCATCCACTTTTGCCATTGCAGGCGCGCTCACCTCCATTTCCAACCGTCTCAAGACCAAGCTCCGCAACCAGGAACCTGCCGAATCGCTTGCAGACGAGTTGGATCAGGACTACGAAGCGCTCGACGAAACTGCCGAGGAATGGACCGACAACGCGCCCGCTGAAGTTCTTACCGAAGACGACCGCCGGGCACTTGAACAGGAAATCGCCGACCTCGACGCTTTTGCCCAACTGGCTACCTCGATCGAACACAATGCCAAGGGCACGGCGCTTCTCAAGGCGCTGGGCATCGCCTTCGCCAAGGCACATGAGATTGGTGCCGCACAAAAAGCCATCATCTTTACCGAGTCTCGCCGCACCCAGAGCTACTTGCTGCGCGTGCTGGCGGGAAGCCCGTTTCGTGATGGCATCGTTCTGTTCAACGGCTCCAATACTGACGAAGGCTCCAGGCAAATCTATAGCCAGTGGCTGGCGCACCATCAGGGCAGCGACCGCATCACCGGCTCGCGTTCGGCCGACATGCGCTCGGCACTGGTGGACTACTTCCGCGAGCAGGGGCGCATCATGATCGCTACCGAGGCGGGCGCCGAAGGCATCAATCTCCAGTTTTGTTCTCTGGTGGTGAACTACGACTTGCCCTGGAACCCGCAACGCATCGAACAGCGTATCGGTCGCTGCCATCGTTATGGCCAGAAGCACGACGTCGTCGTGGTGAATTTCATCAATCGCAAGAATGCCGCCGACCAGCGTGTCTTCGAGCTGCTGTCTGAAAAGTTCCAACTATTCGAAGGCGTTTTCGGTGCGAGCGACGAAGTGCTGGGCGCCATCGAATCCGGCGTGGATTTCGAAAAACGCATCGCGGCCATCTACCAGAACTGCCGCAAGTCCGAAGAGATTGCCACCGCGTTCAACCAACTCCAGCTCGAACTGAGCCTAGAGATCAACGAGTCCATGACGCGCACGCGTCAGCAACTGTTGGAAAACTTTGACGACGAAGTACGCGAAAAGCTCAAGGTGCGCGACGAAGCCTCCAGGGCCTACCTCAGGCGCTACGAGCGCGTGCTCATGCAGCTCACGCGGCATGAGCTGGGTGGTCAGGCCGATTTTCTTGGGGATGCATCGTTTCGGCTGACGGCAAACCCGTTTCCGCAGCAAGCCGCCGCCATACCGCTGGGCTTGTATGAACTGCCGCGCCGTTCCGGCGAAGCCCACCTCTACCGTCTCAATCATCCGCTTGCCCAAGCTCTGATGGCAAGCGCCAAGAGCCGCGACTTGCCGGTTGCCGAAATTCATTTCGACTACGGCCAGCATGACGGCAAAATCACGACCCTTGAGCCGCTGATTGGCAAGACCGGCTGGCTGGCCCTTTCGTCCTTCAACGTGGAAGCGCTCGACCAGGCGGAAGACCACCTCATCTTTTCGGCTATCACCGACGATGGACAAATTTTGGACGAGGAAGTCGCACGGCGCCTTCTGTCACTGCCTTGTGGTTCTACACCTCGTCCTTTTACGACAGAGAATGCATTCCAAAGCGCACTTGATACCTTCACCCAAGGTCGCCAGGCCGCTATCCAGCGCGACGTTTCGGAGCGAAACGCTCGCTTCTTCGAAGCCGAGGCCGACAAGCTCGACGGCTGGGCCGACGACCTGAAAGTCGGACTGGAACGGGAGATCAAAGAAATTGACCGCCAGATCAAAGAGGCCCGTCGCGCCGCCACGACCGCCCTGACGCTGGAGGAAAAGCTTGCCGGGCAGAAACAGATCAAGGCGCTTGAGGCCCAGCGCAACCTGAAACGCCGTTCGTTATTCGACGCCCAGGATCAGGTCGACAAGCAGCGCGGGGAATTGATTGCCGTCATCGAAGGCAAACTGAACCAGACCACGACCTTGCTGTTGTTGTTCATGCTGCGATGGAACCTGAGCTGACGCCATGCCGACCCGAGACGAGAAAGTTGCCCAGATCGAAGCTGCACTGAAGAGCCGTTTCTTCAGTAACGTTCCCAAGATTGTGAAGCCGGGACGCGAAGGATGGGCGGAAGATCGGCATGACGATGATCGCCTTTCGCGTGCATTGGCCGCTTACGCCCTGGTCGGACAGTGCGAAGTTGATGACGCGATTGCTGTCGGGGCAATTACCGATGGCAGCGATGATGGTGGTATTGACGCCTTGTATTTCGACCGATCAGGCAATCGCCTGGTCTTGGTCCAAGCGAAGTTTAAGAGGACAGGAACTGCTCCGGCACAAAACGAGGTCCAGAAGACGATCCATGGCGTTCGTTTGCTCCGAGCCCGACAATTCGATTCGTTCAACGAAGCCATACGCAACCGCTTGGATGAGATCGAGGAGGCACTCGACACGCCGGGTGTGAAGCTCGAAATCCTTCTGATCTTTCTCGGTGATACGCAAAATCAGCATGCAACCAATGACCTGAATGCCTATCGGGATGAATTGAACCAATTCGGACCGGTGATGGAATGGCAAGGCGTTGGGCTAGAGGCAATTTATGGTTGGCTGGTTGCGGAGCAATCACCTGCAACGGTCGATGACCAGATCACACTTGAAAATTGGTATGGCGTTACGGCCCCGCGCAAAGCGTTTTACGGCCAGATAAGTGCAGCGGCTTTGGCCAAACTTGTGGAAGACCATGGAAAGGCATTGTTCGAGCGCAATATTCGCCACTACCTCGGTTCTGTTGGCGTCAACACGGCGATTGAAAGAACGGTGCGTTCTCGGCCTAGTGATTTCTTCTATCTCAATAACGGTATTACTGCCGTGGCCGAAACCATCACACAAGCAGCCGGAAACCATCAGAAGTGCGCATTTGGCTTCAAGAAACTTTCTATCGTCAACGGTGCGCAGACCGCAGGGTCAATCTTCAACGCAACCTTGGCAGGGGACATTTCACCTGATGCCAAGTTACTTGTGACTCTGATCGAGATTGGCAACGGTGCCGACGATATTGGCTTGAAAATAACTCGTGCACGCAACCACCAGAATGTCGTGCGAGGCGTCGATTTCGCGGCCCTCGACCCAAATCAGGAGCGACTTCGGCAGGAACTTGCCGCAGCGGGGATCACGTATTTTTATCGACCGTCAGCGGAAGCCCGTGCACGGAAAGACGACGCCTTCACGCTGGAGGAAGCCGCCGTTGCCATGGCGTGCCTCGCGTTCAAGGTCAAGAGCGCCGCCGACCTGCGCCAACATCCCAGACCGATCAACGCCGTTGATTTTGCGGTGACCGCCAAGAAAGAGATCGGTCGCCTATGGGAGCAAGACGGCGCGCTTTACGGGCAGTTGTTCCCGGCCACGCTATCGGGTTTACGAGTCTGCCGACTCGTTCGTATCTACCGCTTTATCGACCGCATTCTGGCGGACACCGAGCGGTCGGAAAACGGTTACCACCGGCGCATGTACTTTCGGCATGGCCGCTACTTCACAATGGCGTTCGTGGCGCTGCGGTCTGCAGATTTAATTGGCAAACCCGAGCTTGAGATTTCAGCTGCGGATCAAACGCTCCTTTCTCAGCGCACCAACGAGCTTTCCGAGCTGATTTTCGCGACAGCACAGCCATTACAGGCACTCAAAGGGTATTTGGCTATTTTTCGCACTTTTACTGACACCCAGCCGCTGGCGGATAGCGTGATACAACGACTGGCAGAGCAAGATGCCAGGAAACTGGCCATACAGCAATTTCAATTGCCACCTCAAAGCACGTAGTCGGAAGAGATAGAAAAGAGAAACAGATGACCGAGAAACAGAAACTCGAACTCACCTGGATCGGCACGAAGAACCGACTCGAGCTGGAGCCGCGAGTGCCACCAGCGTCGGCTATTGGCTCTTTATGAAGCAGAATGCAGAAACTAATATTGGGCAATGGAGGCTGACATGGCCGCAACTAATTTCAAGACTGAGAACAATACATTTCGCAAGCTCATCGGCAATGGGCTGACCTATCGTATTCCGCGTTTTCAGCGCGACTACAGCTGGACGGATGATGAATGGGAGGATCTGTGGGCGGATTTGATGGGAACGCTTCAGCCGGGTGGCGAGTCGGCGCATTACATGGGATATCTCGTCCTGCAATCGGGCGACGACAGAACCTTCGAGGTGATCGATGGGCAGCAGCGTCTAACCACCGTCAGCATTATTGTGCTGGCGGTCCTCAAGAACCTGCAAAGGCTCATTGACGCGGGCAACGATGCCGACGCCAACAAACGGCGCATGGAGCAGATTCGCCAGACTTATGTGGGCTACCTTGATCCTGTCACACTGGTGGCCCGCGCCAAACTGACGCTGAATCGCAATAACAACAGCTACTACCAGGACTATCTGGTTCCGTTGGGGCACCTGCCGCAGCGTGGCTTTCGTGCTTCGGAACATCTTCTGCGAAAGGCCTTCGAGTGGTTTGATCGTCGTGTAGCCGAATACCTGAAGAAGAGCACCGGCACTGAGGGAATGCGCCTGGCGCAATTTGTCGAAGACATGAGCGACCGACTGTTTTTCACTGTGATTACAGTCACCGACGAGTTGAATGCCTACAAAGTGTTTGAGACCCTCAATGCGCGCGGGGTGCGCCTGTCAGCGACCGACCTACTGAAGAATTACCTATTTTCTGTTCTTGATAAAGGAAGCGAAACCGATCACGAATTGCGCAACCTGGAGGAGCGCTGGGAGGCCATGCTGGGTCGCCTGGGCGCAGAAAGTTTTCCAGACTTTCTGCGCGCACACTGGAATAGCCGTCGTCCCTTTGCGCGCCAGGCCGAACTATTCAAGACGATCCGCGGTCAAGTCAATTCACGTGAGGTGGTTTTTCAACTCCTGCGTGAGATGGAGCAAGACCTCGACACCTATCTCGCCCTGTCTTCGCCGGAGGCCTCTGACTGGCCGCAAGACATCAAACTGTTTGCAAGCACCTTGCGAACGTTCAATGTGCGTCAACCCCTGCCACTGCTGCTGGCGGCCAAGCGCATTTTCGATGCACCGGATTTTTCCGGTCTAATGCGCGCTTGCGTAGTGATCTCGATGCGTTTCAACGTGATTTGCAGCTATGGCACCGCAGAGCAGGAGCGTACCTACAACGCGGTTGCAGAGCGGATAGCCAAGGGAGAAATCAGGAATCTTGGCGCCGCGCTGGCCGCTATGCAGGGCATTTATCCCAATGACGCAGCCTTTCGTGCCGCCTTTGCCGAGAAGACCATCCGCACCACACAGTCACGCAACAACCGGGTGGTGCGCTTCATCCTGTGCGCACTGGAGAAACATCTGGAGGCGCAGGACTACAACTTCACCAGCGACAGTTTCAACATCGAGCATGTGCTGCCGCAGAACCCTCAGGAGGGATGGGAAACATTCAACGATGAGGAGGCCGATGCGTTGACCTATCGGTTGGGCAACATGACCTTAATGCAGGCGGGTGCAAACAAGGATTTGGGGAATGCCACTTTCACTGCAAAACGTGCGGTCTTTGAGCAAAGCGGTTTCGCCATCACCCGCAAGCTGGCGACTGATCACGCCGAGTGGTCCCCTGAACGCATTGCCGCGCACCAGAACTGGATGGCCACACAGGCCACAGCCATCTGGCGCATTGCGCAAATGGGCTAGGCGAGTTTGCGCCACCAGACACCATGACCAAAAAGCAAAAACTCGAACTCACCTGGATCGGGAAGGAGAACCGGCCCAAGTTGGAGCCGCGCATTCTGCTGGAAGACCCGGCGAAGTCCTATCACGCGAAGCACCGTGTTGCCGGCGCCGACTTATTTGACAACCGGCTGATCTTCGGCGACAACCTGCTGGCTTTGAAGGCGCTGGAGGACGAGTATTCCGGCAAGGTGAAGTGCGTGTTCATCGACCCGCCATACAACACCGGCAGTGCCTTCACTCATTACGACGACGGCGTGGAGCATTCGATCTGGCTGTCACTGATGCGTGATCGGCTGGAGATTATCCGGCGCTTGCTGTCGGAGGATGGTTCGCTGTGGATCACGATTGACGACAACGAGGCGCACTACCTGAAGGTGTTGTGCGATGAGGTATTTGGGCGGACGAATTACAAATCAACTGTCACTTGGCAGCGCAAGTACAGCGTCAGCAATAATTTCCAAGGTATCGCAACAATCTGTGATTTTGTGCTTGTCTATTCGAAGAGCGGGCAATTTCAAAACAATCTGCTGCCCCGAAGCGAAGAGTCGACGGCACGGTACAGTAATCCGGACAACGATCCGCGTGGTCCATGGAAATCTGTTGATTACTTGAACCAAGCAACGCCGGAGCAGCGTCGCAATCTTTGTTACGACATCGTCAATCCGAATACGGGTGATGTTGTAAAGAATACCAAGAAGGCTTGGAAGTACGACCCCGGGACTCATAGTCGCCATGTCGAAGAGAACCGCATCTGGTGGGGCCGTGATGGGCGTAATACGGTGCCAGCGCTAAAGCTGTTTCTCTCAGAGGTGCGGGACGGTATGACACCGCACAACTGGTGGCCCCACGAGGAGGTTGGACACACCGACGAGGCGAAGAAGGAAATGATTGGTTTGTATGGCGCGCGCGATGTCTTCGATACGCCTAAGCCTGAGCGATTGCTGCAGCGCATCCTCGAAATCGCTACCAACCCGAACGACCTTGTCCTCGACTCCTTCGCTGGCTCCGGAACTACTGGCGCGGTCGCCCACAAGATGGGCCGGCGCTGGATCATGATCGAACTGGGCGAGCACTGCCACACGCATATCATCCCGCGTCTGCAAAAGGTGATCGACGGTGAGGACAAAGGCGGCATTACCGAAGCGGTCAGTTGGAAAGGCGGCGGCGGCTTCCGTTACTACCGCTTGGCACCCTCGCTGCTTGAAAAGGACAAGTGGGGCAACTGGGTCATCAACCACGACTACAACGCCGCGATGCTGGCCGAGGCGCTGTGCAAGCTGGAAGGCTTCAGC
>CAYHDD010000034.1:0-6664 GCA_964355195.1 uncultured Rhodoferax sp.
CGCCCGGCCTGGTAGAGAAGACCATCGCAAATTTGCGCGAGGTCGCGCCCACCCTCTATTTCAACGTGCCGCGCGGCTTCGACATGCTGCTGCCGACGCTGGAACAGGATGCGCAGTTGCGCAAGAACTTCTTCTCACGCCTGCAAATGATCTTTTATGCCGCCGCCGCCCTGCCGCAGAACCTGTGGCAGCGGCTGGAACAGCTCTCGATCCAGCAGCGCGGCGAGCGCGTGATCATGGTCTCGGCCTGGGGGTCAACCGAAACCGCACCGATGGTCTGCACCGTGCATTTTCCAATCGATCGCGCGGGCGTCATCGGGCTGCCAGCGCCGGGGTCGGAGTTGAAGCTGGTGCCGAACTCCAACAAGATGGAGATGCGGGTGCGCGGCCCGAACGTCACACCGGGCTACTGGAAGCGCGACGATCTGACGCGTGCGGCCTTTGATGAAGAGGGCTTCTACATGATCGGCGACGCCGGGCGCTTTGCCGATCCGGCCGACCCCGCGAAAGGGATTGAATTCGATGGCCGCATCGCCGAGGACTTCAAGCTGACTTCCGGCACCTGGGTGCAAACCGGTAACCTGCGCGTCAAAGCCATCAGCGCGTTGGCGCCGGTGGCGCAGGACATCGTCGTCGCCGGTCACGACCGCGATGAGGTCGGCTTCCTGATCTTTCCCAATCTGTTGGCCTGCCGCGCGCTGTGCCCGGAACTTCCCGCTACGCTGGCAGCGCGTGAACTATTGGGCGACTCGCGCGTGGTTGACGCGGTGCGCTTGGGTCTGCGCGCCCTGGCGGAAACTGGCGCTGGCAGTTCGAGCTTTGCGACGCGCGCCCTGTTGCTGGAAGAGCCACCCTCCATCGACGCGGGCGAGATCACAGACAAGGGCTACATCAACCAGCGCGCGGTGCGCACGCGTCGCGCCGAGCTGGTGGAGCGGCTGTATTCGCAAGCGCCTGACGGTGGAGTCATTGCGATGTGAGAGCCGACTGACCCGCTATTGGCGATCAGTCTCGGGCCAAACCAGGCTCGCAAACGACCGTCGACGAATCACATTTGGCATGCTGCGTCGCATGCACTGTTCACGGCCCCAGGTACTTGAAGAAGGCGCCGTTGAGTTTGGCCTCGGCTTCCAACAGGCGCAGGTTGCGTTCATTGAGCCAACTTTGGTCTCGTTTGAGTGTTTCACGTGCGAGGCTCAGCATGCGCTTCACTTCGCTGGGTTGAGGACCACCTATGCCAACGCGGGTGCGCACCATGTCTTCGGGCGACAAGGTGGCGCGGAACGTTGCTTCGCTCAGCGGGAGTTTTGTATTCGGCAGGCCATCGAGTTTGATGCTCTCGGCGTACAGTTCAACCGCCCTGGCATAAGGGAACTGACTCGGGCGCAAGTCGTTTTTGCGGGCGTCAGTGACGATCAAACTCGCAAAGTGGTGGCCAATGCGAAACGGAACCTGATGCAGGCGTTGCAGCGTTTCGGCCAACTCCATCGAGGTCGTCCAGTCGCTGTTGAGCTCGTCGAGCGAACGCTTCGGGTCGACCCGCAAGGCGCGCAACACGGTAATGAACTGTTGCAGCATTTCGACCGTAGACAGGTAGGTTCGAGGCACTTCCTCCTTGTAGTCGGTCATGCCCGGCGTAACGTTGTGAGCGTGCAGGCTGGCCCATTGCGCCAGTGCCAGCACGTCCGTGGCCTTGGTCCGCGCGCCCATGATGAGTCCTGGGTTTTGCTTTTGCGGCATCGCGCTGCTGGTGTAGGTCTGGCTGGTGTCGAGCAGAATCCAGGGCTTGCTCTGATGGTACTGGGTGTGCAGATCCTGCATCATCGCCCCGATGCGTATGGCGACGGAGCCCATGATATTGGCTGCTTCGATCGGTACATCGTAGGAAATTACCTGGCCCGAGTCGTAGGAATTGAGCACCAGTCCATCAAAACCCAGCAGCTCTGCGAGTCGCTGGCGATTCAGGGGCCAGCTTGAGTTGGCGAGTACTGCCGTACCCATCGGGCTCAGATTCAAGCGCGCGTACAGCTCTCTGATTCGCTGACTGTCGCGCGCAAAAGAATCTGCGAACGCCAGCAGGTAGTGGGCGTAACTGACCGGCTGCGCCTGCACTCCGTTGGTGTAGGCGGGTACGTAAGTATCAACATTCTTCTCGGCAAATTCGAGCAGGGCCGAACGCGCTTGCAGCAAAGCCTCAGCGCTATCGAGTACCCCCGTGCGCAACTGCGCGACACGGAAGGTTGCCAGCATGTCCTGGCGACTTCGACCGGAGTGAATCAAGGTGGCCTCAGGACCGGCCTTTTCGGAAATAATCTTCTCGATCTGCAAGACATCCCTTGGGCGCTTGCCCTTGGGTTGGTCGGCTTGCCGTATTGAGTGAATCACACCCTCGGCGATGGGTTTGGCCAACTGCGGCGCAATGATGCCCTCTTCAAGCAGCATCGCCGTGGACGCCATGTTGATGCGACCAATCCAGTAGAACTGGTCCTGCGCCTTGGCACGGGCGCTGGTGGCGTCCTTGGTGACGCTACCGCGCAGACGATCCGCTTCAGCCTGGCACTCGGCGGTGGTCTTGCAGGCTGTGTCCCGGATGTCCGCGCCCTGGCTCAAGCCAGGGGCGAGCGCAAGAGCCAGCAAGGCCATGAGTTTCCTGCTCAACGCATTCATGTCACCCCTTCGTGTGAGACCTGCACTGTTCCTGGAAATACGGCCAGGCGCTGCGATCAGAAACTGTGGCGCACGCCGGCCTCGTAACCGGTGCTGCCGCCGCCCGGGGTAGTCGTGTTGTTGCCACCGCCCACCGTGAACCTGGTGCCGATGCCGCTATTGCTGACTTGCGAGTAGTTGGCGTAGAGCGCAGTGCGCTTGGACAGGTCGTGCACGTAACCAACTGCCCACTGCGTTGCGTCGTTGGCAACCTTTTCGGCCTTTAACGTCGTGTAGGCGAAACGTACCTGGCCGGTAGCGACCTTCCACTGGGTTCCGATCATGTTGGCAGTCGTGCTGGTGACGCCGACTTCGTTCTTGCCCCACAGGTACATCAGCTTGGCCGGTCCATATTGGTAGTTGATCGCAAAATTGGTTTGTGTGAAGTCGCCAGTGGCGTATTTGGTGGTGCCGGTGGCGAAGGCCATATTCAGGTCGCCAGTGCGGTAAGCGATTCGAGCTCCGAGATGTTTGCCGTTGTCGACCGTTACACCAGCGTTACTCGCCAGCTCGCCCATCGCAACCATGAAGTGACCCGAGAAGCCACCCAGGTCGCCTGGCAGGATGTAGCCGACGGAATTGGAGGCACGGACGTTGGTGCGCGCTGTCGTGCCGCCGGTGTTGACCTGGTAGAACATCTGGCCGGCATTTCCGACGCCATTGGTGCCAAACGGGTGCATGGAGGCGGTCAGGTTGTTGAAACTGGGCACGTAATCGCGACCCAGGCGCAACTCACCCCATTTGCCGATCAAGCTGACCGTGGAGCGACGGCCAAACGTCATACCCTGGCTGCCATTGATGCCACCAAGGCCGGCGCTAATGTTGTCCACACTGGTCGAGCCACCGGTCCCGGTATCCGGGTTGACCGCCGCTTCGAGCCAGAAGCCGGCTTTCAGGCCGCCACCCAGATCTTCCGTGCCTCTGAAGCCAAGTCGGCTCGATGTGTTGCCGTCGGTATTGATCGACGCGACCGAGCCATTGCCGTCGGCCTTGGTGTACAGGTAACCGATATCCAGCAGGCCAAAGACTTCGACCGTGGTCTGGGCTTGCGCCAGACTCGTGAGCGACGATAGTGCGGCCAGTGCAATGGCGGTAGGGGTTTTCATGGTCAAGTCTTTCAGAAAGTGAGGAAAAATGTCGTTGGACGATGGCTGGACAACGCAGCCTAGGATGCGACCAACTATCTGTCAAATACGAAATAGTTGAAATTGCATACGTTTTGGATATGCTTCATGATTATGGAATTCAAGCAGCTTCGCTATTTCGTTGCGGTCGCGGAGGCCGGGCACATCACCCGCGCTGCACAGCATCTTGGGATGCAGCAGCCCCCATTGAGTCAGCAGATGAAAAATCTGGAGGCGAAGGTCGGCGCGCAGTTGTTGCGCCGGCATCCGCGCGGTGTGTCGCTGACAGACGCAGGCAAGCTACTGCTTGAGGATGCGCGTCGAGTTCTGGCGGATGTAGATGCCATGGAAAGCCGCGTTGCCCTCGCCGCCAACGGACTGCGCGGACGACTCGCGATTTCGTTCACAAGTTCAGCCGCCGCGCACCGCTATACGCCCGAC
The DNA here is from genome assembly GCA_964355195.1 of uncultured Rhodoferax sp. GTDB lineage: Bacteria > Pseudomonadota > Gammaproteobacteria > Burkholderiales > Burkholderiaceae_C > Rhodoferax. Next base: position 4,272 of record CAYHDD010000034.1, read on the forward strand.
GTGCTGCGCGCGTGCCGCAAGTCTTATCCCGGAATCGACCTGGTGTTGGGTGAAGACAACGCCGCAGGAATCATCGAGGCTGTTGCGTCGGCGCGACTTGATTGCGGTTTCCTGCGAATTCCGACCTCCGCACCCGAAGGCGTTGTCTTTGAAACCCTGCTGCGGGAACCGGTCGTCGTTGCACTACCAGTCGGCCACCACCTTCTGCCGCAGAAAGCGTCTTGCAAACTACCGACACTTGCCCTGGAAGACCTGGCCGGCGAGGCGCTGATTCTGGTGCGCCGCCCCGGCGCGCCCGGTCTCTACGGCAATCTGGTCAAACGGTGCCATGAGCGCGGCTTTGAGCCGAAGATCACGGCTGAGGTGCCGCGTATGTTGACGGCGCTCAACCTGGTCGCAGCCGGCGCCGGTGTGTCGGTGGTGCCGACCTCCATGCAGGGAACGCATCCGCACACCATTGTCTATTGTCCCTTGACCGATGACATCGAACTCGATGCGCCGTTGACGCTTGCCTACAGAGCGGGAGAGCTTAGTGGCGCGTTGGCGAAGTTTGTCGAGCTTGCGCGCCGGGTGGCCCGACCAGGCAAGAAGTGAACCGATGTCTGACGAACACGCCATGCTCTCAGGCATAAACCGACGCCATGGGCTGCGTGCATTGACGGGGCTTGGTCTGAGCCTGCTGCATCGATCCTTGCGTGCTGAGCTGGTGTGGCCGAAGCGTCCGGTGCGGCTGATCGTTGTTTACCCGTCTGGCGGTGTCAGCGACCAAATGGCCCGGAGCATCGCCCAAAGACTGACGCCGCAGTTGGGGGTCCCGGTGCTGGTCGAAAACCGAGCGGGTGCGGGTGGCACGGTGGGTATGGACTTTGTAGCCAAATCGCCGCCGGACGGACACACTTTGGCCTTTTCAGCTATCAGTCCTCTGACCCTGAGCCCACACTTGGTCAAAGTTAACTACGATGCGCAGCGCGACTTTGCGGCTGTGGTCAGCGTCATGTACACACCGCTTCTCGTCGTTGGCACGCCAGCCTTTTCAGGCGAGAACTTTGCGGATCTGTTGAGGCTGGCCAGGGACAGGCCAGGCCATATTCGTTGGGGGAGCTCGGGTTCGGGGACGCTCGGGCACATGGTGATGGAACTTGTAAGACTCGCGAGCCGGACGGACATTACGCATATTCCCTACAAGGGGGGTGGACAGCAATTGACGGATGCCCTGGCCGGCCATTTTGAGGTGTTGTCAACCAATGTGGCGGCAGCCACACTTGACTACATTCGCAGCGGGAGATTCAAACCGCTGGCGGTCGGTGCGCCGGTTCGCTTGCCGGTCTTGCCAGACACGCCGACGCTCGCAGAACTGGGCTATCCAGAGGCCAATTTGACCTCACTCTTCGGGTTCTTTGCGCCAGACCGAACACCGCCCGAGATCGTTGATCGTCTCAATCTGGAGATTAACGCAGTGCTCCGGCAACCCGAATTTCAAGATCGATTGCGATCCGTCAACAACCTTCCCGCAGGCGGCAGTACAGCCGAATTTGCGCGTCAGATCGGCGTCGAGTGGCGGACCAACGCGCAGATGCTCCGTTCCGCCCAGTTCAGGTCGCAATAGCTCGTTCGCGAGGTACTGGGCACGGCAGCAAATGAAGCGGGCGCCCTGTTGGTCAAAACAGGGCGCCCGCTGCCTGGCGACTTGGGCTTGACGGTAAGCGTCAGGCGGCTTCGTAGCGTGGGCCGACCGTCAGAGTGTTCCAGATTTCGGCTCCGGCCAGCGTTACGGCGAGCGCGTCCACTGCGGTCCAGAGCAGCATGGCGATGCCGACGAAGGGGAACGACAGCACGTAGACCAGACCAATCAAGGGCGCCACCAGCAATGCCGCAAGTGCTTTCACGAAGTGGGTCGTCCGGGTCAGTGCGCCCGTCGCTGCCAGGGCCTTGGCAGCCGTCCAGAGCAGCATGGCGATGCCGACGAAAGGCAGCAACACGGCATAAACCAAGCCAATGAAAGGTGCCAGCAAGAACAGGGCTACATTTTTTGCGGTGGGCGCGACGGCGGTGGTTGCTGTGCGGATGGTGTTTGTGGTTCTCATGATGTACTCCTTAGAGATTTCCGGTGAAGATGTCTCTAGCCATGCATAGGGCGTGCCAACTCGCTGGATTTTCGGAAAAACCGTTTGATATCAGCAGCTTGCGAGAATCTTTGCGTGCTGAGTACGCCTCCAGAGAGGGCTTGAACCGCAAACGATGTACAACAAATGCATGCACTTCCGTCTGCTCAGCAAAAAATACCTTATAAATCAACCGGTTGGCGTGATACGCGGGATATGGAGTTTTTGTACACCTGATCGTGTAGCGACACCGAGGCCAAGGTCACCGGTTTCTTTCTACAGCTTGATTTC
>CAYHDD010000034.1:6764-11253 GCA_964355195.1 uncultured Rhodoferax sp.
ATCGTGTAGCGACACCGAGGCCAAGGTCACCGGTTTCTTTCTACAGCTTGATTTCCCAGCGCACTTGCAGGCTGCGCCAGGACGGCGAGGTGCTGGTCGCGCTTTCGCGCAGCGATTGACCTGCGGGGTTGACTGAGTCGAGCGAATTTGAGGTCACGTAGTTGCGTGCCGCCAGGTTGCCCAGCGAAAACCGCAGTTGACTGCCGGGGTCGATGGTCCACAGAACGTAGGCGTCGAGCACCAATTTCGCGCCTTGAATGACACGCTGGTCGTCGCTCAGGCGCGTGGTGTAGCCCGGCGTCCAGTTGAGGTTGCCGCCAAAGCTCAGGGGCATCTCACGCAGGCGGTAATCGGCGCCAAGATTTGCTGTACCGTCGGGCTGCTGCGAGAGCCGGTTGTCTGGCGCTGGTATGCCCTCTACGCGTGAGGCGAACAGGCTGAGGTTGGTGCGCACGTCCACGCGCGGCGCCTCCGGCCAGATGTCGCTGGCACGGAACTTGGCCTCCAACTCCAAGCCCTGGGTGATGGCGTCGCCAATGTTCTGCAAGCGTGCCACCCAGCGCGGTGAATCGGCCCAAGACACGGGCTCCAGCACGGTTCGGCTGCGCATCAAGTCCTTGATGCGGCGGTAAAACAGATTGGCGCTGAGCATGCCGTTGCCTGGCAGGTAGCGCTCCAGCGCAAGATCCACGCCGCTGGCCAGTTCCGGTTTCAAGTTCGGATTACCGGCGCGGTCAGGGTGCCACTCTTCATTCGACCCGCGCCCCGGAAACCGGCTGTTGAGCGTCGGGCGTGCAATCAGGTTTTGCAAATCTGGTGAGCGGTAGCTGCGCGTCAGGCTGACCCGAATCTGATCCCGACTCTGCTCATCAAACTTCCAGACGCCATGCAGCAGCGGCGTCCAGACACTGCTTTGGTTGTTGACATCGGGCGTGCCGACCGCGACCGTGCCCTGCGTGTTGATACCTTCCCAGCGCAAACCTGCGTGGGCTGCTATCAGGGGCGTGATCGCCCATTCGTCCTGTACGTAAATGGCCGCGCGCAGGCTCGACGCGGTCAGGTTGCCGTCAAAATCGGTCAGCGGTGACTGGCCGTCCTGCAAGGTGCTGGCGGTCTCGCTTCGGCGATTGCTTTGCAGCTCGGCGCCCGTGACCAGGTTGTGGTCGCTGGCGAGGGTGGCCGTCAGCTTGGCGTTGGCGTTGAAATTCAGGTCGTGTTGCCGGGACGTGTTGTCGGTCCGGGGCAGCGTGGGGCCGGAGCCAAAGTACTCGCGCTGTGAAAAATTGTCCCAGTCGCTCTGACCGAGGGCGGCACGCAGCAGCCAATTGCCGCCACCATCGAGTCGATGCGTCCACTGGCCACCCATGCGCAGGCTGCTGAAGCTGTTGCCGCCTGAACCAGCGCTGCTGTCAAAGGGGGCGGTCCCGCCACTTTGCACCAGTGTGCTGGCACTGCTGCTGCTGCTCTTGGAGTGCACCAGCATCGGGTTCAGTACCAGGGTGTCGCCGCCCTCACTGCGCCATTGCAGGCGCGCGTTGACTTGAACGCCGTCGCGATTGCCACTGGACCGGGTGCTTTCGAACTGGTCAATCAGCTCGCCCGTGACCAGGTTCTCGATGCGCGTTTGACTGCTGGCGTCGTTGCTGCGTTCGCCGTGCTGGCCTGACAGCGAGAAGTTGACGATCCAGTCACCGAAGGCCTCGTTGCGGGTCCAGGACGCGCCGGGCTGAGTGTGACCGTTCTCCATGCCAAGTCCCAGCTTCAAATCGTTCTGGCGCTTGTTGTAGCCGCCGCGCGTGACGATGTTGATGGTGCCGCCAATCGCCCGCGCGCCGGTCTCCGCAGTGGGTGCGCGCATGATTTCGATGCGCTCGATCTGCTCGGGCGAGAGTTCGTCAAGCGAGAAGCCGCGTGGCGCGCGCTCGCCGTCGATCAGAATCTGTGTGTAACCGCCACCCAGGCCGCGCATGCGTGGTGTGCCACCGCGCCCGGGACGCCCGGGCATGGTGATGCCGGGCAGGCGTTTGAGTATTTCGCCGACGCTACTGTCGCCCATGCGCTCGATCTCATCACGCCCGACGATGATCTTGGCCGCAGTGGCCTCGCGCCGCGCCTGGGTATCGTCAAGGGCGGCGCCGGTGATGGTGACCGGCTTGAGCTCACCAGCGGCGCGGCGTGGCGCTGCTCGGGCTGCGGGTGCGCTTGCCGGTGCGGCTTCTTTGGCCGCGGCAGGAGTTGACGCTTCTGAGTCCGGCCCAGGTTCCTTGCTGCTGGTTTGTACCTGCGCAAAGGAGCTCGCTCCCCAGGCCAGGAGGCAGAAAAAAAGGCAGCGCGGAAGTCGGGCCTGGCGCGCCGGTGTGGGCGAGTTCGAAGACATGCCCAAGATTGTCAAGGCACCGTGTAAAGCCCCTGTGAATCCGACTCGGCACTGTTGCGTTTCGAGTTGGGGACAGAGCACGCTCAATTCGTGTAGCTTTGGTCTGTCCCGCAAAATCTCAAGCACGGATCCGATTGCGCCCGAGTTCCTTGGCTTCGTGCAGTTTGGCGCCAGCTCTGGCGAACACATCGTCAATCGTCTCCTTGACCTGATGGAAGGCGACGCCCCCGCTGACGGTGATGGAAATCTGGCTCGCCTTGCCGGCGAACTCGCACTTCTCGACCCGGTGGCGAATGCGTTCGGCCAAGGCAACCACCACCGCCGGATCGGCGCAGGCTACAAACACCGCCAGCTCTTCGCCGCTAAAACGTACGGCCAGCCCTTCGCCACCAAAACGCACTGCCAGGTCTTTACCGCGAATGGCTGACTGGATGATCTTGCCAACGCCTCGCAGCACCTCATCGCCGACCAGATGCCCGTGCTCATCGTTGACGCGAGTGAAGAAGTCCAGATCAAATAGCACTACGCCAAAGCCGTTATGCGGGTCACGCTGGTGCGCGCGGACCGCGCCGACGCACCAGTCGCCCATGTACAAACGCGTGTGCAGGCCGGTCAGCTGGTCGTGGATGGCTGCTTCGATCAGCTTGGCGGTGTAGGCCCGGCGCTGGTAGAGGCCGATGCAGAGCAGAAAGACGCTCAACACCGCCAGCGAAAACAGGGCGGTCAACTCGGCCACAATGCGCCAGTAGAGAGGTGCTTCCACCTGCTGGTAGAGGCGCAGACCCAGTTCAGGAAACTCGTAGGTCTTTTGCAGGAAGCCCTGATCGGGTACCTCGGGAAAGCTGACAAAGCGCATCTGCTCTGTCGGGGACGCGCCCATGGTTTGTGCCATAGGCAGCAGGTCAGCGCCATATTGGCGGCTTGCCTCTACCGCCTTGCGTGTCGCCTCGGGCAAGGTGCGCATGGTCTTGAAGATGAAAGCGCTCACCGGGGCCAGGACGACGATACCGTTGGCATCCGTCAGGATGCTGAATTCCTTGTTGCCCCGCCACAATTCATCGATGCGGGTCTGCACGGCGTCCAACGATATCTTGACCACCATCACGCCACGGATCTCGCCCGCGACCGATACCGGGCGCGCCAGGTAGTAGCCAATCCTGGCGCTGGTCACCCCCTTCGCAATGTAGCGCCCGGTCTGACCCGCCCGCGCCTGCTGAAAGTAGGGGAGAAAGCCGTAGTTCTTACCGACGAAGGAGTCGCTTGCGCGCCAGTTGCTCGCGGCCAGGCAGTCGCCCTTGAGATCCATCAGGTAGATCGCGTCAACCCGTGCGTTGCGTACGGTTTCCTCCAGCAACTCGCTTTGCGCCGCCGCAGATTGAGGGCTGGGATGGGTCAGCAAGTTGCGCACCGTCTGTGTGGTTGACAATACCTCTGGCACCAGCAAGAGGCTTTCAAGATCGCGCTGAAGCAGGTTTCTCAGGCTGACACTACCTCTGTCCAGGCTTGCTTCCACGCGCTCCTGAGCCCGACGCTGAGCCTCCAGAAACGACACGGTGACGCCAGCACAGAGCGCCAAGACGAGTACCAGCGCCGACACATAAGGTCGTTTTCGGATGACAAGCAGGAACCGGCTGGGCTTGCTCAAGTAGATTCACTCCTACAGCAGCGCCCGGAGCCGCTCGCAAAAATGTGCGCTACAGATGCGGGACGGGGCTAGCTCGGCCCGATAGTAACCCGATCAAGCACCGATTTCAAACAAAGTTCGAGCACCGCACTACATCATCCCCAGCATGCGCGGGAACCAGGTCGACAGACCGGGCCAGTAAGTCACCACCATCAGGAAGCCGAGCATCGCCAGCAGCCAGGGCCAGACCGCGACCGTCAGTTCGGTAATACCCATCTTGGTGATGCCAGAGGCGACGTACAGGTTCAGCCCGACCGGCGGGTGGCACATGCCGACCTCCATGTTGACCACCATGATGATGCCGAAATGTACCGGGTCGATGCCCAGCTTCATGGCTACCGGGAACAGGATCGGAGCAAAGATCAGCACGATCGAGGACGGCTCCATGAAGTTGCCTGCAAGCAACAGCATGACGTTGACCGCCAGCA
>CAYHDD010000035.1:0-11237 GCA_964355195.1 uncultured Rhodoferax sp.
CGAGCCGGCCAGAATGTCGGCACGGGTCAAGGGGAAGATGGTCTGGGCGGCGCAGCTTGATGACAACACAAGCGCAGACAAGAGGGTGACCAGAGAGTTTGGTTTGAAAAACATGAAGGCTTTGGTATTTGAAATATTGGAAACAACGCCGCCAGTCTAGGCGGCTCGTGTGAATGAATTGTGACGGTTTAGGGACAATTCGACTGACGCGCCAGGTCCAGCCACGCCCTTCAAGGGGCGTACTTGGCCAGAAAGGTCCGCAAATCCTTGAAGTCCGCCATGCGCTCGGTCAAGGTCTCGTGATCCCAGTCCCACCAGGCAGTGGCTTCGATGGCTTCGGCGATGGCTCTCGGGAAACGCTGGCGTAGCACTTTCGCTGCCACACCGCCGACGATGGCATAGGCTGGCACGTCCTTGGTCACCACCGAGTTGGAGCCCACGACCGCCCCATTGCCGATGCGCACGCCGGGCATGATGACCGCACCGTGACCAATCCAGGTGTCGTGCCCTATCAGAACGCGTTGCCGGCGACGCCAGGCAAAGAATTCTGCGTCGTCATCCTGTGCCATGCCGTACATGGTTCGCCGGTACATGAAGTGGTGCAGCGTCGGCCGCTCCATCGGGTGAAAGCCCGGATTCACGCGAACCATGTTGGCAATATTGGAAAACTTGCCGACATCGGTTGACATCAACTCACAACCGCTGCCGAGGTAGGAGTAGTCGTCGAGCAGGCAGTCTGCCATGTGCGACTGCCCTCCGACCTGGGTATAGCGACCGAAGCGGCAGTCGCGCACAACGGCGCTGGCTGCCAAGCTTGGGCTCAAGCCGAGCTGAACGGCCGGGGGCAGGTTATAGGACTCGATGTGGGTATGACGCATGGCATGCCTGTGGATAGAAAACTTTCAATAAACCCGCTTGCCGGCAACCCAGGTCTCCATCACCGTGGGCATGCCAGCGCGGTTCATGCGCACCCGCAGCAGGTCAGCACGCTGGCCCACCGCCAGTTCGCCACGGTCTTGCAGGCCAATGGCGCGCGCCGGATTGCGGGTTACGGTTCGCACCGCCTTCGGTAGCGTCCACTGCGCCAGGTGACCCAGCATGAAAACAGCGAGCAACAGACTGGACGGAACGTAGTCAGAAGAAAATATGTCAAGCAAGTCGGCCTGCGCCAGTTCGGCGGCGGAAACATTACCCGAGTGCGATCCGCCCTTGACCAGATTGGGTCCGCCCATGATGATGGCCATGCCGGCATCGCGCGCAGCCTGTGCCGCAGCCAGGGTGGTCGGAAATTCGGACATGACTATACCCTCTTCCACCGCTTGGTGGACGTCCGTTAGCAAGGTGTCATCGTGGCTGGCCAGTGGAAGACCACGTGCCCTGGCGGCAAGGATGATGGCCTGCCGATGCGGCACGGCGTAGGCCTGCTGGTCCGCCTTGCGCTGCGCAATCAAGGCATCAAATATTTCGTCGCTGAAATGCTGGTTGCGCTCGGCGTAGCGGCGAAAACTCGTCAGGTTGCGCCACTGGCGCTGCCCCGGCGTGTGGTCCATCACGCTGACCAGTTTCAGCAGGGGGTCGTCGGCGTACTGGTTGAAGACCTCAAGAATATCCGGCACCGAAATTTCACAGCGCAGGTGCAGCAGATGTTCGATGCGCAGCAAGCCCTCGTCTCGGCATTGATGCAAGGCGGCAATCGAGGTGTGCTGGGTCTGCGCCCGGGCGCCGCCCTGGTCCAGGTCGCCGATGACCACTGAATCAAGCACCGTGGTGATGCCAGCGGCCGCGCACTGCGCGTCATGCACCACCATGGCGGAATGGGCGTTCCACAAGACTCCGGGCCGTGGCGCCAGGTGCTTCTCCAGGTTGTCGGTGTGCAGTTCCACCAGGCCTGGCAGCAGCCAGTCGCCAGCCCAGTCCTCGCCCTCAGTGACCAAGGTAGCACCTGGATCCATGGCGCCAATCAGATCGTCATCCAGCACCATGCTGCCGGTAAATTCTTCGTCGAGCGTCACAAGGCGGGCGTTTCGGATGATGCGTTGAACCATTGGGTACTTTCTTTTGCGGGTTAGACCGGTTTACGGTATTGCTCAACATCGAATGATCTGTCTGCCACCGCCTGACGCACCTCGTCGTCATGGAAGATGCCAACGACGGCGCTGCCCTTCTCGCGCGCCGCCCGTATCAGTTCCACCACCACACGCCGGTTATCCGCGTCGAGTGAGGCCGTCGGTTCATCGAGCAGCAGCACCGCCGGCGCGGTGATCATGCCGTGCGCGATATTGACGCGCTGCTGTTCGCCGCCAGAAAACGTAGCCGGTGGCAAATGCCATAAGTGTTCCGCCAGATTCATGCTTTGCAACCAGTGGGCTGCCTGCGCGCGCGCCTGGGCAACCGGCACGCCAATGCGACGCAGCGGGTCGGCCACGATGTCCAGCGCCGACACGCGCGGAATGACTCGCAGGAATTGCGAAACATAGCCCAGCGTGTAACGCCGCAGTTCAAACACCTCGCGCGGCGCGGCGCTCGACAGGTTGACCCAGGCGCCTTGATGGCGAATCCGCACCTCGCCACTGCTGGCACCGTAGTTGCCGTACAGACAGCGCAGCAAGGAACTCTTGCCACTACCCGAGTGACCCGTCAGGGCCAGGCATTCGCCGGCACGCACGCTCAAGTCAATGCCGGAAAACACCGGCAGCTGCAGGCCACCACGGCCGTGCAGCGTGAACGTCTTGGACAGGGCAAGGGTTTCAATAAGGGCAGTCATGGTGTCAGCACCGAGGAAACCAGCAGTTGGGTATAGGGATGTTGGGGATCGTCCAGCACGCGATCGGTCAGACCCTGCTCGACCACGCAGCCGTCCTTCATCACCAGCATGCGTTGCGCCAGCAGTCTGGCAACCGCCAGGTCATGCGTTACCACCACCGCTGCGAGCTGCAATTCGTCTACCAGTTCACGCAGCAGGTCCAGCAGACGGGCCTGCACCGACACGTCCAGTCCGGTGGTGGGTTCGTCCATGAACACCAGACGCGGCTGGGTCACCAGATTGCGTGCAATTTGCAAGCGCTGTTGCATGCCGCCGGAGTAGCTGCCCGGCAGGTCGTCAATGCGCCCGGTGTCGAGCTCGACCCGCGCCATCCAGGACAAGGCCTCACTGCGCAACTGCCCATAGTTGCGCGCGCCCAGCGCCATCAGACGTTCGCCGATATTGGCGCCGCCCGATACATTCATGCGCAGGCCATCGCGCGCATGCTGCTCGACAAAACCCCAATCGGTGCGGGCCAGGCGGCGCAGCTGGGCCTGCGACATGCTGGCCAGATCCATCAAGTGATCGGGTTCGCTGGCAAGGTCGCTGCGGACCTCGTAATGCACCGAACCCTCGTCGCAGCCCAGACGTGCCGCCAGCAAGCGCAGCAGGGTGGTCTTGCCGGAGCCGGACTCGCCCACGACCGCCAGCACCTCTCCCGGATAGAGGTCAAAACTGACATCGCGGCAGGCCCAGCGGGGCTGGCCCTGCTGAACGTAGGCCTTGCCGGCGTTGCGGGCCGACAGCAGCACGGCGGGCTTCATGCAGCCTCCTGTTTTACAAGCTGCTGGCTACCAAGGTGCCCGGCCTGGCGCCGTTCTTCACAGTAGTCACTGTCCGAACACACAAACAAGCGGCTACCTTGGTCGTCGACGATCATCTCGTCGAGATAGCTCTCGGTAGCACCACAAAGCGCGCAGGCGTGCTCCCAGCGCTGCACTTCAAACGGATGGTCCTCAAAGTCCAGACTGCGCACCGCGGTGTAGGGCGGAACCGCGTACAGGCGCTTTTCCCGTCCGGCACCAAAAAGCTGCAGGGCCGGGTTCATGTGCATTTTCGGGTTGTCAAACTTGGGGATCGGCGACGGCGACATCAGATAGCGCTCATTGACCAGCACCGGGTAGTCATAGGCACGCGAAATCGCACCCAACTGCGCGATGTCCTCGTACAACCTGACGTGCATCAGGCCGTACTCAGTCAACGCATGCATCTGGATGGTCTCGCGCCGGCGTGGTTCCAGGCGCGCCAGTGGTTCGGGCATCGGCACCTGATAAACCAGAACTTGCGATGCACTCAGGGGCGCCTCCGGAATCCGGTGGCGGGTTTGAATCAGCGTCGCTTCGCGCGTCTTCTCGGTCGTCGCAACACCTGTGGTGCGCTCGAAAAAGCGCCGGATATTGACTGCATTGGTGGTGTCATCAGCACCCTGGTCAATCACCTTGAGCACATCGCTTCGGCCAATGATGCTGGCCGTGATTTGCACACCGCCGGTACCCCAACCGTAAGCAAACGGCATCTCGCGCGAGCCAAAGGGCACCTGATAACCCGGCACCGCCACTGCCTTGAGCAAGGCACGCCGGATGCGTTTCTTGGTGCGCTCGTCAAGGAAGGCAAAGTTGTAGTGCTGTTCGATCATGCTCTCTCCTGTGGCGCACGGGCGCGCAGTTTGCGCACCAGTTCCAGCTCAGCCTGGAAGTCCACGTAGTGCGGCAGCTTCAGGTGTTGCACAAAGCCGGAGGCTTCAACGTTGTCAGCGTGCGAGAGGACAAATTCCTGGTCCTGCACCGGCGCAACGTGCGGCTCACCCAATTCGTCAGCCCGCAGCGCTCGGTCCACCAGCGCCATCGCCATGCTCTTGCGCTCGCCTCCGCCGAAGGCCAGACCATAGCCCTGGGTGAACTGCGGTGGCAATTCACGGCTTCCGTTGAACTGGTTGATCATCTGGCACTCGGTGAGCTCCAGGTCGCCGATGTCAATCGCAAAGCCGAGTTCATCGGGCACCAACTCGACACTGACAAAGCCACGCCGGATCTCGCCAGCAAACGGGTGCGTGCTGGCATAGCCGCGCTGCGTTGAGTAGCCCATGCCCAGCAGCCAGCCTTCGTCGCCGCGTGCCAGCGCCTGCAGGCGCAGTTCGCGCCCTGCCGGAAACATCAGGGGCTCGCGGGTAAGGTCCGCGGCTGGCGCATCGTCATCGGGGTCTGGCGTTTCGAGCAGCCCTTCGCGCGCCAGCAACTGATTGATGCGTGGCACCGTTACCGGCTCATCGCCTGAGCCTGCGTCGGATGGCAGGCAGGCAGGCTGCTCTACAGCCGTGTCAACCGGCGACCCGGCGCTGCTCGTGTCTTCCGCCAGCAGCGCAAAGTCGAGCAAACGTTGGGTGTAGTCGTAAGTAGGTCCCAGCAACTGGCCGCCCGGAACTTCCTTGAAGGCAGCCGAAATGCGCCGTATCAGGTCAATGCGCGCAGTGTCCAGTGGCAGCGCATAACCCAAACGCGGCAAAGTGGTGCGGTAGGCGCGCAGCAGGAAGATGGCCTCCATCAAGTCACCGCTGGCTTGCTTGATGGCCAGCGCCGCCAGTTCGGGGTCATAAAGTGAACCTTCGCTCATGACTCGGTCGACTGCCAGCGAGAGCTGCTCCCGAATCTGCGCCACCGACAGCGCGGCAATCGTCGTGTCACCACGACGCTGGGCTTCCAGCAAACGCCAGGAACTCTCAATCGCGGCGGCGCCGCCTTTGACAGCAACGTACATCTCAGACTCCTTCCGCTGGACTGACGCGCGTCGTGCGCGGCAGACCGACAAGCTGCTCGGCGCAGGTAAAGATGATGTCAACACCCTGCGGGAAAGCCGCATGGTTGACTTGCCACTGTGTCCAGAAGTCTATTGACAACCCTGGCAGCGCAAGTCGCTGCAGGTCCTCGATGCCGGGACCGCGCCATTGCGTCTCGGTGCCGCCCTGCAAGCCGGGCAATTCAATAATGAGCGTGCTGGAAAACTCGGGAGATTGCGCGCTGCCAGCCGCAAAATCGGCCAGTGCCGGTGCTGATGCGACATCGGTCAGCAGCGCAAAACTCGCCATGGCAGGGTCCGGCGCCACCGTCGCACCGGTGTGAAAGCGCAACCAGTGCTGCAAATCCGGAGCAGCGTTCTGCCACCAGACGGGGGTTTCTTCGTCACACAACGTCAGCAACAAACGGGCCATCGCACCACCGAGCGCCACACCCGGCAAAGCCGGCGCCAGCGTGAGTATCTGTCCGGGGCGTGCCAGCGCATCGAGCAGCGCTCGAAATGCAGACTGCGTCTCATGCACCTCGTCGAGCAAACCTGCCGCGAGACTTGTTGCCGTATTCATGCGTCACCTCGCACCAGCGTAAAGAACTCCACTTTGGACGGCGCCACCTCGCGCCGCCGGCTCTGACGGGCCTGCGCCTGCTGCGCTTGCAGGGGTTCGATGAGTGTGCGCTGCAGTTCGTCATGCCAGGCCGGATCCTGCAACAGGGCATCAAACAGCGCCGCCAGTTCGGCGCGCCGCTTGTCGCGTCCCATGGCATAAGCCACACCCAGCGCCCCGTTACCCAAACGCACAGCACAGCGCACGACACTGGCCTCACCCAGATTGAACGGGTTGCCGGTGCCGCCAACACGCCCGCGCAGCATCAGCATGCCAACCTCCGGAGGTCGAACCTGTTGCAGGGCGGGCAGTTCGCCCACGAGCACACGCTTGGCCTCAAGTTCGGTCAGACTCGCACGCGCCAGCACAGCCAGCCAGGTGCGACGCGCCGACACTTCACCGAATGCAGTCATGTTTGTCATACAGATGTCTAAATCAGTCACTAAAGTTCAGTCCTATCCCAACCGACAGCGAAGCCGTCTTGGAACAGGTGCCTAGTTCACGCCGACAACATGAAACATTGATGACATCAAACCAAGTTATTTCCAATAATGCCCCGGGCCGTCGCAGCGGCGTTGCCGTGTGGCGCCAGATTGCCGACACGCTGACCACCGAGATTCGGGACCGCGCTTACGTTGCCAGCGGTCGCCTGCCAGGTGAAATTGAATTGGCAACCCGCTTTGCCGTGAACCGCCACACCTTGCGCCAGGCGGTGGCGGCACTGCAAAGCGATGGCCTGGTACGCATTGAACCCGGGCGCGGCACCTTCGTGCAGCACGAATTGCTGGACTACGCGCTATCGAACCGGACCCGCTACAGTGAGAATCTGCAGCGTCAGGGCCTGTTACCAAGCCAGCAGCTTCTGACGGCACGCGAAATGCTGGCGCCAGACCGAGCTGCGAGCGAACTCAAACTCGACAAAGGAGCCAAGGTGTTGATGGTCGAACTGCTCGACGAGGCCGATGGAGCCCCGATTGGTCTGGCCACTGCCTATTACCCGGCAGCGCGCTTTGCTGGCCTGCTGGAGATGCTGGCGCTGGGAAATCGCAGCACCGACATCCTGAAACATTTCGGTGTGCAGGACTATTTGCGTTGGCAAAGCCGCATCACGACGCAGATGCCAAGCGAAGAAACGGCACGGCTGCTCAAGCAGCCTGCCAACCGACCGTTGCTGTGCGTCGAGTGTCTTGACGTGGACATGCTGGGCCAACCCATCAAATACGGGGAAACCGTGTTTTGCGGTGACCGCGTGCAATTGGTCGTCAACGCCAGGGAGGATGCATGACAGCGCGCTACGCCGTCTATTTTTCACCGGCAAGGCATTCCCCCTGGTGGACTTTTGGCGCGCACTGGCTGGGGCGCGATGAGTTTGCCGATGCAACCCTGCAACAGCCCATACCCGGCCAGGTTGAGCTGGCCGACCTTTCTTCCATCACAGCGGAGCCGCGTCGCTATGGTTTTCATGCCACGCTCAAAGCGCCCTTTCACCTGACGGGCGGACACACCTTCGATGACCTGGCGGTACGCATGCAGGCGCTGGCAAAGACACTCAAGCCCGTCGATTTGGGTCCCTTTCGCGCCATCCTGCTGGGCAACTTTGTGGCGCTGGTTCCGGTCAGCCGCCCTGCCCCACTGGCGGCACTGGCCGAAGCCTGCGTGCTCGGACTCGACGACTTGCGCGCACCCTTGTCAGAGGCCGACCTGGCACGTCGCCTTGCCGCCCCGCTGAACGCCAGGGAACAGGAGTTGCTGCGGCAATATGGCTATCCCTATGTGCTGGAGTGCTTTCGTTTGCACTTCAGCATGAGCGGCCCGCTGACGCCGGACCTCGCGCGATGTGCGGTACAGGAACTGGCGCAGCCGGTGGAAAGTCTGAATGCGAACTCCCCCCTGCTGCTGGACCGGCTATGCCTGTTTGTCGAAGCGGCGCCGGGCCAGCCCTTCAAGCGGCTGATCGATTTTCCGTTGAACGCCTATTGATGTTTCCGAAATTCATGACACGGCCCTACAAGAACGGATACTGAATTGTCATTGCGGGCCTGACCCGCAATCCAGTGGTGGCACAACAGTCGCGCCACATGACCGCCGGTCTGACGGGAATTCGACACTTCCTCAGGTCACGGATTTTCTGATCCGTGCCGAGATCAAGTCGATGACGGTGACAGTGATGATGATGATGATCATCACGGCGCAGGTTTCGGCGTACTGAAAGCCGCGGATGATTTCCCACAGAATGACGCCAATGCCACCGGCGCCGACCATGCCAACGACCGACGCTGAACGTACATTGGATTCAAAGCGATAAAGCGAATAGGAAATCCACAGCGGTAGAACCTGCGGGATGATGCCGTAAACAATTTCCTCCAGCGCGTTGGCACCGGTGGCGCGGATCCCTTCAACGGGTTGCACATCGATCGCTTCAACCGCCTCTGAAAAAAGCTTTGCCAGGACACCGGTCGTGTGGACGAACAGGGCCAGCACGCCGGCAAATGGCCCCAGGCCAACCGCCACAATGAACAGCATGGCAAATACCATCTCGTTGATGGCGCGCGCTGCGTCCATCAGCCTGCGCACCGGCTGATGCACCCACGCCGGCGTGACATTGGCTGAAGAAAGCAGGCCGAAGGGCACAGCAAAAACAACCGCCAGTGCAGTGCCCCAAAGGGCAATTTGCAGGGTGATGACCATCTCCTGCAAATACAGACGCCAGTCGCCAAACTTGGGCGGAAAGAAGTCAGCGGCGTAGGTCGCCATATTGCCGGCGTCACGCACCAGGTCGAACGGCCGCATGTCGGCTCCGCCCCAGGAGCCGACCAGCAAGGCCAGTAACGCACCCCAAGCCAGCAATGCCAACACAGGGGTGCGTGGCACAACCTTCGGCTGCACTACTTGACCTGAGCCAGCGCAGCCAGCTGTTTGTCGATGTCGGCCAGCTTGGCCTGCTTTTCGTCTGCGGCCATGGCGACATCGGTTTCAAATTTGTTGCGCGTCTTGAACAGTTCGAGCTGTCGAATCGGAATCAACTGGCTGTTGCTCGATGGCTTGAAGCCCGACAGCTTGCCGAGTTTGAAGAGATTGTCTTTTTCCTGCTGGCTGTTCTTGCCATAAGAATGGAAGAAATCACGCACCTTGGCTTTGCTGGCCTCCGGCAGATCCTTGCGAATCACCAGCGGGTCCAGCGGGATCAGTGGCGATGTCCAGACGATGCGGATGTCGTTGAATTTCTCGGGCAGCTTGCCTTTGATCTTGTCCAGGCTTTCACTGTTGTTGGTGGCAAGGTCAACCTGCTTGTTGGCGACCGCCAACGCATTGGTCTCATGGTTGGCGCTGCGGCTGAGCTTGAAGAAGGTCTTGGCATCGATCTTGTTCTGGGCAAAGACGTAGTAACTCGGCACCAGAAAGCCAGACGTTGAGTTGGGGTCACCATTGCCGAAGGACAGGTTCTTGCCGTTTTTCAGCACATCGTCGAGCGTCTTGATCGGGCTGTCCTTGTGCACGATCAGGTGCGAGTAGTAGCCTTGCGTGCCATCGGCGTTGACCATTTGGGCAAACACTTCACCGCTGGCGCGATCCACCGCTTCCATAGCCGACTTGTTGCCAAACCAGGCCACATGCACTTTGTTGAAGCGCATGGCTTCAATGATGCCAGCGTAATCCGGGGCAAAAAAGGCGTTGACCTTGGCGCCGGTCTTTTTGGCCATATCGTCGAGCAGCGGCTGCCAATCGGAGCGCAGGTTCTGTGACGACTCGGTCGAGATGATGCCGAAATTGATTTCCTTCAATTCCTGGGCAACAGCGGGGTTAAGGGCGATCAGCGCCGCGCCGGTCAGGCTGGCGAGCAGTTTCTTGAGCATGGAAAGTTCCTGTAAAAAGAGATTCAGATAAATGACAAAGCGAATTTGCGGCTCAGGCCACGCGGGCCATGGCTGTGGCGCCGCTGAGCGGTGTCGGCCAGACCAGATGGGGCTGCGCAGGCTTGCGATCCTGCAGGCTCGAGATGTGATCGCCCAATGACAGGATGTCGTCAGCCTCGGCGCCATAGAGCTCACGCAACAAAGCCGGCGTCAAAGCCTGCGAAGGGCCGTCGTACACGACACGTCCCTGGTGCAGGGCAACGGTGCGGGCGCAGTACTTGATCGCGACATTCACCTGGTGCAGGGACACCACCACGGTGCACTTGTCCTCCTGGTTGACACGCGCCAGAATATCCATGACCTTGCGCGACGATTCCGGATCGAGTGAGGCAATCGGCTCGTCCGCAAGAATCACCTTGGCGCCCTGCACCAGTGCCCGTGCAATGGCAGCACGCTGCTGCTGACCACCCGACAGTGTCGAGGCGCGTTGCGCAGAACATTCTTCGATACCCACACGTTGCAGCGCACTATTGCCGCAGGCCAGTTCGGTGGAAGTAAACCAGCGCATCAGGCTGCGCCACAGGGGCACGCGATGCAGGGTTCCGGCCAACACATTGACGATCACGGGTAGCCGGTCCACCAGATTGAACTGCTGAAAGACGAAGCCGATACCGGCGCGCGTCTGGCGAATGTCCGCTGCAATTTTGCCGTCTTGTTGCACGGTACGGCCGTGCACTTGAATCAGCCCCTCACCAGAGCCATCTGCCGCCACCAAGCCCGCCATATGGCGCAGCAAGGTTGATTTGCCGGAGCCGGAGGCGCCAATCAGGGCCACCATTTCACCGGTTCGAATATTCAGATTGATTTCCTGCAGTGCCTTGCGACCGCCTGGAAACGTTTTGCTCAGACCTTTGATACTGATTGCAGTGACCACCATAACTCCTGTTCAACGCGCTGGATGTTCGTTGCGCAGAAGATAGCGGCCCAACATGTCAATTCGATGTCAGATCGATGTTCCCCCCAAGGTGCGCCAGGCCCGCAGTGCCCGCAACAGGGGACGCTTCTTGGTTTGATGATCCTGCATGCGGCGCAGAATGTCATCGAGCGTCCGCATCGCTTCGGTAATGTGCGGGCCCTTGTTCAACATCACGCATTCGGCGCGCTCGCCCATCGCCGCATCGGTGAT
>CAYHDD010000036.1:0-11201 GCA_964355195.1 uncultured Rhodoferax sp.
ACTGGTTTGCATGCTCTTCATCTTTCAAGGAACAAAGCATTTTGAATTCTTGACGGCCAAATTGTACGCCAATTGTCCGTACACTATGTCGGCCAAAGCATCGATAATTTTTTGTCGCAGCGCCCAGTTTTATTGCGCAGGTTTTCGATCTACATTACGTTGAACAGACCAAGACAGGAGAATCGTGTCCTCGACCCTCAGGCCATTTCAGGTGACATCAAACGGTGTCTTCATGGGGCGTCGCGGAGCAGGTTGGAATGACGAGAGACGTTTCTCGCAGAAGAAATTTTGCTTTATCGCTACCGACCAGGCTCTGTTGGTGCGTGTCCTCAGCGACCTCGCAGAGCGTGCGCATTGCTACTATGTGAAGTACTCGATTGAGCCGCGAGGCGGAATGTATTTGGGCCGGGTCTTCTTGCTGGAAGACCAGGACGTGGGACCTCTTTGGCGAGAGTACAAGAACCACCGCAGCATGATGTGCAACGTCCAGGACGACGAATTTACTCTTCTGTTTCGTTGATCCTGGGTGGCCTCCTGAACGGGTTTGCCCAACCCGGCGCTCAACCAGCGCTACGCAAGACACCGCGCACGGGAAATCACTGTCCTGTACAGAGCTTGCACTGGTGGACCTGGCAGGTAGGCGGAAAGTCGAGGGATTTCACTCACGCGGATAGGCAAACGCTTCATCTGCTACTGCTGAACTCCCCAAACGCCTTGAGCTGCTCGGCCACCGCCTTGTCACCCACCACGACCAGCGTCTGCGTCTCGGGTGAGAAGTAAGCCTTGCCAATGGCGCGCACCTGCTCGGCGGTAACTTTCTGGATCAAGGGCACATATCTTCCCAGATACTCGGCCGGAAGGCCGACCAGCCAGTTGTTGGCCAGGGTCTGCGCCACCGCGCCCTGCAGCTGGGTGGTCAGCAGATAACTACCGGCCACATAGCGCTTGTTCATCGCCAGCTCCTCGGCTGGGACCAACTCGGACCCAATGCGTCGGTATTCGTTGACGAACTCCTGCAGCGAAGCGCCGGTCACCTCATTGCGCACATCGGCACCGCCACTGATAGCCCCGCCGACCCGGTAGGAGCGTGCGCCGGCGCTGGCGCCATAGGTGTAGCCCTTTTCTTCACGCAGGTTCTGATTGATGCGGCTGGAGAAGCCGCTACCCAGGATGGTGCTGGTCAGGCGCAGCGGCACCTGATCCGCTCCATTGGCGGGTGCGCCGGGGCGGCCTAGGCGCACGGTGGACTGCACGCTGTCGGGGCGCTCAAGCAGGATGCGCTGCGGCTTGGCGCTCAGCGGCGCGGCGGCGATCTCGGTCGGCGCTGCGCCCTTTGCGGTCCAGTCACCAAAAGCGGCCTGCGCCAGTTTCATCGCCTCGGCCACGTCAATGCGGCCGGTGATGACCAGCAGCGCGCGGTCGGGGCGAAAGCGCTTGGCGTGCTCGGCGCGCAGGATTTCCGCGGTGGTGGCCTCAATGGACTCGGCCGTTTCCTGGCTGCGGCCATAAGGGTGGTCGCCATAGATCGCCTGGTTCAGCGCCTTGCTGGCCCGAAAGCCCGGCTGCGCGCTCGCCACCTTGAGTGCCTGCAGCGCGTTCGCTTTGGCCAGCGCCACCTCGCCCTCGGGGAAGGACGGGCTGCGGGCCACTTCGGCCAGCAGCTTCATCATGCCCTCGGCATGTGACTTGAGTGCATAGGCGGTCAGCGTGATGCCGTCGTTAGCGGGCGCTGCCGTCACACCGCCACCCATGCCTTGTGCGGCTTCGGCGATGGCGCGTGAATCACGCTGGGCTGTGCCTTCGTTCAGGAGGCCGGCCAGCAGCTTGGCTTGGCCAGGCGCGCCGGCCGCATCCGCCCCATAGCCGGCACCCCGCAGGGACAGCACATAGTCAACGCGAAGCAAACCTTGACGCGGCAGTACCCATACCTCAAGTCCATTGACCAGCGTCTTCTTGCTGATTCGCGGCACCTGGATCGGCTTGTCCTGGCCGTACTTGGGCAACGCGGTCGGCAGTTTGACGGCATCGGCCGCAAATGCGATCCAAGGCGTGGCCAGCAGAGCGGCCAACAAGGCCTTGTTCGGTTGAAGATGTTTCATGATGCTAGTCTCTCCTCTCGCGTTCAAGGCTTCACCGCGGATGCAGCAGGATCGGCGGCTGCGGCAGCAGCCAACATGGCAACCGGCTTGCGGTCAATCACCGAGCGGTTGGCGACGGTCAGATAGGTCTTGACGACGCGCTGCACATCGGCCGAGGTGACGGCCTCGATCCAACGCGGAATCTGGTTGACCACCTTGGCGTCCCCCCACAGCGCTTGCAGCTTGGCCAGGGTGTCGGCGCGGCTAAGAAAGCTCTCCAAGCCGTTGTACCAGTCGGCCAGTAACCGGGTCTTGACGCGCTTGAGCGTCGCGTCGTCAACACCGTCCTTCACCACTTTGGCAATCTCTTCATCCATCGCGGCCAACAAGGCGTCGGCGTTGGTTGTGGGTTTGTAGATTGCAAACACGGTGAAGATGGTCGGGCCGTCGTATTCCCACACGCTTGTCAGGCCGTAGAGAGACTCGACATTCAATGCCAACTCGCGGCCCTTGATCAGGCCTTGGTAGAAGCGCGAGGCGTCGCCGCCGGCCAGCAACTCGCCCAGCACGGCGAACGCCGGCTGATCTTTGCTGCCGCGCTCAGGCATTTTCCAGGCTGCCGCTATCGCTGGTACTTGTGCCAGCTTGTCGCTTTGCTGCAGGCGCTTCTCGGCCTTGTTCAGCCCTTCGCTGAAGTCACTGAGTGCCGGCGTGGCGCGCTTGGGAATGGCGCCGAAATATTTCCGGGCCAACGCAAAGCCCTTGGCCGGCGTGATGTCTCCAGAGATCGCCAACACAGCATTGTTGGGGCCGTAATAGTCGCGGTGGAAGGCGCGTACATCGTCAAGGCTGGCGTTCTCCAGGTCCTTGAAGCTGCCGTAGCCGTCGTGGTTGTTTTCCCATTTCTCAAAGGCCAGGCCGCCGATGTCTATCCACATAAAGCCCCCGTAAGGCTGGTTCTGCACATTGACGCGAATCTCTTCCTTCACCACATCTTGTTGGTTCTTCAACGTCGCGGCATTGAAGTCCAGCGTCTTCATGCGGTCGGCTTCGAGCCACAGGATGGCCTCCAGGGCCGAGGCCGGCGCGGTCTCAACGTAGTTGGTGAAGTCAGCGCGGGTGGAGCCGTTGTTGTCGCCGCCGCCGCCGGTGATGACCTTGTCGAACGCGCCCTTGGGTGCGGTCGGTGTTCCCTGGAACATCAGGTGTTCGAACAAATGGGAAAACCCGGTTCGGTTCCTGGGCTCCAATCGCATGCCGACCTTGTAAACCACGCTAACGCCGACGGTCGGCGAGCTGTGGTCGGGCGAGATCAGTACGGTCAGGCCATTGGGCAGTTTTTTGCCGATGACCGGGACCTGCCAGTCGTCGGCCGCCTGCGCGGAAAAGGGCTGGCACAAAACCAGTGCCAGACCGGCAAACAGGACGCTGAATGAGTGTTTCTTGTGCATGTGCATCTCTCGGGTTTGGATCGTGGCAATCACGGCTGCGCGGCAGCTTCTGTCGCAGCGAGCATAAACGACTGGCCGCAGGTGCTACTCTACGATGTGGTCGCGCTGCGATTCCTGCACGTCATTCCCCATGCCCTTCAGCGCCCCTCAAGCCATCGAATCCGGAAGAACGCAGCTGCGTATCGTCGAGGCATCCGACCTCCCGGCTTTGCAGCGGGTGAATGGCGACGAAGACCTGGCCCTGCTCGGCTTTGCTGATCCGCGGCGCAGCGGGTCGTTTGCATTGTGCTGGCGGCACTCGGGCGGCTACAGGCTTGTTGGAGCTTGAAGCCGAGCGCCCGGCTGACTCGGTGCGTGAAAACCAGTCAGCCGTCGATGTCCTTTTGCCGCTGTGGCAGATCGTTGCACATCGGGCAGTTCTTGCCACGGCTGACGTAGTAGATGCGGGTGCTGATTAAACGCCCAACGCCGGCGTTCCCGTGCCCGACCTCAGCCGGTCCTGGTGCCGGCGGCAGCACCGAGCGTCAGCGCCAGCCAGCGGCACAAGGGGCTGCTGGCATCCTCAAAGCCGTGGATCGCCGAGAAGTGGTTGGCACCCGGTTGCGGCGAAAGTTCCGAGTGGCCGCCGCTGGCGTGCCAGGCGTCGTGGTAGAGCTGCGACTGGCGCGCGAACTCGCTGGTCTCGGCTTCGCCCCAGGTCAGCCACAGCGGTGTGCTGCTGCGGCGCAGCGTGAAGGCCGGCGAGTTGCGGCGGATGATGCCGTCGTCGAGCTGAATCTGGGGCTGCAGATAGCTGTAGCGCAGCGGCTCCAGATCGTACAAACCGCTCACCAGCACTGCGGCTTTGAGTGGGTCTTGCGGCAGCCCGTAATCTTCGGCCCAGCGTGTTTGCAGGCACATGGCGGCCAGATGGGCACCCGCCGAATGGCCGCCAATGGCCACACGTGAGGCGTCGCCACCATGCTCGCCGATGTGGCGCAGCACCCAGGCCACGGCGGCGCGCGCCTGGCGCGTGATTTCGTCGATGCTCACGCTCGGGCACAGCGCGTAATTGATGATCACTGTGGTCATCCCCAGCGGCTGCAAGCCGAGTGCGACGCCGCTGAAATCCTTGGACGAGAGCGAGCGCCAGTAGCCGCCGTGAATGAACACAAACACCGGCGCGTTGGCCTGCTGCGCGGGAAAGATGTCCAGCGTTTCACTCAAGGTCGGACCGAACGCCACGTCGAGCTTGCACGGTAACTGGGCGCGCGCGCCCTCGGCTTGTGCAACGTAGTGCTGCATCTGCGCCGCCGGGTCCGCCACCGTCAACGAAGCGTTGTACTGCGCATCGATTTGCGCCTGGTTCTCGAAGTCGCGATAGAGCTTGGTCATGATCTGTCCTTAAACGGCAATGCCCTGCGTGCTTAGGTCGGTCTGACGCTGCCAGGGTCGACCGTGCAGGTGTCATTCTCGCCGCACCTATACTCGTTTGCACTCGCTGTGCCGCCTGAGGTCAAACTGCACACGGCTACGCGTGTGTAATTTATCAAGGGAGCGACTGTGAAATTGATAACGACTCGATTGTTTCGGTGTTGCGTGATGCTGCCCTTGTGGCTGCTCGGCAGCGCATTCGCGCAGGGCACCACGCCCGTCACCTTACCCGCCGAGCTGTTCTTTCGCGACCCCGCTGTGGTGGAGGCGGTCTTGTCGCCCAGCGGCAAGCGCCTGGCCATCACCACCGCCAAGGTCGGTTCCCGCATCGGGCTCTTCGTCTTTGACCTGAGCAAGGCCGGCCATGTGGCACGGGTGGCACAGTTCTCCGATGTGGACGTGCGGGGTGTCAGTTGGGTCAACGAGGAGCGCCTTCTGTTCAGCGCGATTGATCTTTCCGAAGGCGTGGGTCGTGTCGATGCGGCACCGGGTTTGTTTGCCGTCAATGCCGACGGCAGCAATCCGCATGAACTGATCAAGCGCAGGGCGCTCATGTTCGTTGACGGCAGCCGGAGAGACCGCGCACTGGAGTGGAACCATCGCCTGCTGCGTGTTCCTTTTCCCAAGAGCGGCGAGCTTAATCAAGAGGTGTTGGTCGGGCGACTCGAGTTCAGTTCAGACGGCGCGCCACCGAGCGTTCATCCCTTGTGGCTCAACATTGAAACCGGTCGCACGCGCAATACCGACTATGCTGCGCCGCCGCGCGTGAAGAACTGGATGTTTGACAGCCAAGGCGAGCCACGCATTGTCAGCACCCAGACTGGCGCGGTGCGGACCGTCCATTGGCGCGGTGTTGGCGCAACCGAATGGGCCAAGATTGCCGAAGGCGACTTGCTGAGTCTGCCGTTTGTGCCGCACTCGGTGGACGATGCCGGCAACCTTTTTGTGACGCGACGCCAGGGTGCCGAAGGCTACAACGTGCTGGCGCGCTACGACTTTACGCACATGGCGGCCAGCCCTGAAGCCCTGGTCAGCACGCCGGGCTTTGACTTCACCGGGCAACTGATTCTGGAACGCGGCAGTGGCGCGGCGCAAGGCGTCCGGCTGACGACCGATATCGAAACCACCGTCTGGTTTGACGAAGGCCTGAAGCGCATGCAGGCGCTGGTCGACGCGCGCCTGCCGGGCCGTGTCAACCGTATCAGTTGCCGACGCTGCGGCAAGCCGGATGCGGTGGTGTTGGTGCGCTCCTACTCGGACCGCGACCCGGGGCGCCTGTGGCTCTACCGGCCGACAGCGGCCGACGGACAAGCGCAGTGGCAATCGGTGTCGCCGGTGCTTGAAGGGGTGGACCCGCGTGCCATGGCCAGTGTTGACTTTCAGCGTATCAAGGCGCGTGATGGGCGCGACTTGCCGGTTTGGATCACCCAGCCACGCGGTGTGGAACCCGGGAAGCCGGCACCGGCGGTCGTGCTGGTGCATGGCGGCCCGTGGCTGCGTGGCGGCCGCTGGGCCTGGGAGCCGATGGCGCAGTTTCTGGCCTCACGCGGCTACCTGGTGATCGAGCCGGAGTTTCGAGGCAGCACCGGCTACGGCGAAGCGCATTACAAAGCCGGCTGGAAGCAGTGGGGCCAGGCCATGCAGGACGATGTGGCCGACGCCCTGCTCTGGGCGCAGCAGCAGAAGCTGGCCACCGACAAGGCTTGTATTGCCGGTGCCTCATATGGCGGCTACAGCACCTTGATGGGGCTGGTGCGGCACCCGGCGCTCTTCAGTTGTGGCATTGCCTGGGCGGCGGTGACTGACTTGCAACTGTTCGTCAAAGGGAATTGGTGGGTGGACGATGACATCGGTGATATCTGGCGCAGCCATCATCTGCCGCAAACCGTGGGTGACGCTGAAAAGGACGCTGACATGCTGGCCCGGAATTCACCGGTCTTGCTGGTCAGCCAGATCAAGGCGCCGCTGCTGCTGGCCTTTGGCGAGTCCGACCGGCGTGTCCCGCTGGCGCATGGCGAGCGCCTGCGCGAGGCCCTGCGCAAAGTCAATCAGGAGCCCGAGTGGGTCACCTACCCCGGCGAAGGCCACGGCTGGGCGATGCTGAAAACGCGCCTGGACTTCGCCCAGCGCGTCGAGACCTTCCTGGCCAAGCATCTGCCGGTGCCCGAACCCAGCGTTGCACGTTGAACATCATCATCCCGATCCCGCTGCACGACTTTGCCACGCCCGACGGACAGCTCCAATGGCGCCACGCGCTTACCGACCTCCGGCGCAGGGTGGGCTTGCGTGCAGTTCAGGCAACCGCCCCCAACTCGCGCAGTTGCGCGATCTCCGCTGCGCTATAACCCTGCTCCAGCAGTAGTGCGGTTGAGTGCTCGCCCATGACCGGGGCCGCAAAGGGTTCTGGTCCCGGGCTGGCGCTGAATTTGACGGCGCGCGTAAAGCCCCGGTAGCTGCCAACGACCGGATGCTTCAGCGTGGTGACCATGTTTTCGGCCAGCACTTGCGGGTGGTCAAACATGTCGGCTACGGAGCGCACGGCCGCACTGGGAACATCCTGGCCGAACAGGCCCTCCCACTCCAGCGCGCTGTGCGCCTGGAGCGCTGCGTGCAGGCGCGCCAGCAACTCCTGCGCGTGACTGGCGCGCTTGCGCACGCTGTCGTACCGCGAGTCGGTGGCGAGTTCCGGCAGGCCGATCTTCTGGCACAGGGCGACCCAGAAATGCTGCGTGTTGGCTGACAGGTAGATGTGGCCCTGGCGTGTCGGGTGGATGCCGGTGACGCCGCCTGAGCGCATGTCGCGCCCGATGTCACGCGCTTCGCCCTGCGCCCAGATGAAGCGCGCCGACTGCATGGCCAGCGCACTGCGCAGCAGCGACACGCCCACGTACTGGCCGTGCCCGCTGCGTTCGCGCTCGAACAAGGCGGCGCAGACGCCGCTGGCGACCATCGCCGCCGCGTAATAGTCAACCACCGAGCCGTAGACAATCTCTGGCAACTGCCCTTGTTTGCCCTGCAAATCGCAGATGCCGGTCATGGCTTGCAGCACTTGGTCGTACCCGGCGTTGTCTTTGAGCGGGCCGGTCTCGCCATAGCCGTTGACGACGCAGTAGACCAGGCGCGGATGCGTCGCCTGAAACTGTTCGTAGGCGATGCCCAGGCGCGCCGGCACCGAGGGCCGGAAGTTGTGTACCAGCACATCGGTTGATTCCAGCAGCCGGTGCAGAACCGTCAAGCCCTGCGCTTGCTTGAGGTCGAGCACCAGTCCGCGTTTGCTGCGGTTGACCCCCAGAAATGCGCGGCTTTCGGTCGGCAGTGTGGACGGGTATTTGCGCAGGTTGTCGCCCGCCGGCGGTTCAATCTTGATGACGTCCGCACCCATGTCGGCGAGCAGTGTGCAACCGTAGGGGCCGGCTATGTAGGCGCTCAAATCCAGCACGCGCACCCCGGTCAACGGGCCGCGCGGCGTTTGCGTCTGGGCTGCAAGGTTTTCAGTCATGGCTGACGAGTCCCATCTTCTTGGCAATCTCAAGGATCTGTTGCGCGCGGCGCACAAACGGAGCGTCCACCATCTTGCCGTCCACCAGCAGTGCGCCCACGCCTTGCGCCTGCTCGGTCTGCATGGCAGCCAGGATGCGCTGCGCGGCGGCGATGTCTGCATCGCTGGGTCGAAACACGTCGTTGGCGAGCGCAATCTGACTCGGGTGGATGCAGCTCTTGCCCAGATAGCCCAGGCTGTGTGCCATCCGAGCCTCAGTACGGTAGCCGTCGGGGTCCGTGACATTGGCAAAAGCCGCGTCGTAGGCGAAGACGCCCGCCTCGGCCGCCGCCATGCGCAGGGCAAACAGGGTGGCGTGCACATGGCGCGCGTCGCGCCGGTCTATGCCCAGTGGTTCGAACATGTCGGCCAGGCCCAGTTGCAGACCTGCCACACGCGTATTGGCCATGCCGATTTGCGCGGCGTTGCGCAAGCCTTTGGGCGTTTCGATATTGGCCAGAATCCTGACCGGCACCCTGATGCCGTTGAGGCCCTCGGCACGTTCGATGGCGGCGACGGCCGCCTGGATGTCGGCGGCGCTCTCGACCTTCGGCAGGTTGAGCATGGCCAGGCCGCTGCGCACAACGGCCAGCACATCGGCCTCGAAATAGGGGGTGTCGAGCGCGTTGACGCGCACGATCAGGGTCTTGCTGCTGGCGCGCGCGCTGTCTGACTGGAGGAACTCGGCGACCGTGTCGCGAGCCTCGCTTTTGCGCTCGGTGACGACCGAGTCTTCCAGGTCAATCGAGATCGCATCGGCCTCGCCGGCCATCGCTTTGAGAAACAATTCGGCTCGGCTGCCGGGTACAAATAGTTTGCTTCGCATCGTCTTTCACCTGTCGCTAGAATGATCCGCTGCCAGACCGCTCACGTTGGAGGCGAACCCGCGCAACAGGATTTTCAGCTCATTTGCCATGAATACCCAGTTTCTCAACACCTTTGTCGTCGTGGTTGAACACGGTTCCATGGCGGCAGCGGCTCGGCGCCTGAACATCACACCGGCCACCGTGGCCCAGCAGATTCACACGCTGGAGCGCGATGTGGGCACCTCGCTGATTGCCCGCTGTGGCCGCACCGTCAATGTCACCGAAGCGGGCGCTCGCATTCTGGAGCGCTCCCGTAATCTGCTGACTGCGGTAGCTGACCTGCACACCGTCGCCAATGACGACGTGACGGCGGGCGAGCTCAGGCTGGGCGCCGGCACCAACGCGTTGACCGGCATGATGCCCGACATTTTGGCCCTGATGGTGGCGCGTTTTCCGGGCATCAACGTCTATATCAAGCGCAGCACGTCGGTCAAGATGTACCCGCTGGTCGAAACCGGCGAGCTCGACGCAGCGATCGTCATGCAGGGTCTGTTTCCGGTCTCCAAGAGAATTGGCTGGCAACTGTTGCGCGAAGAGCCGCTCGTGTTGCTGGTGCCGGCCAGCATGGCGTCGCGCGATCCGCACGAGTTGCTGGCCAGCGAGCCGCTCATCCGCTACGACCGCAATCACTGGGGCGGCCATCAGGCGGAGCGCTACTTGCGCAGCGTCGGCATCCGTCCGCGCGAACGCTTCGAGCTCAATGCGCTGAGTTCCATCGCGGTCATGGTAGACCGTGGCCTGGGCATCTCGCTGGTGCCTGACTGGGTCCGACCCTGGCCTGAAGGCCTGCACCTGGCCAAGCTGGCCCTGCCGCATCCCTGCGAGCCGAATCGCATCGGCATCATCTGGTCGCGTTCCACCATTCGCATCCGACTCGTCAATGCCTTCATTGAGGAAGCCCAAAAAGCGATTCAGCCGCGCTATGCGCGCTCCGGCCAAGAGGTTTTGCACAGTCAGGTCTCTGAGACTTGAGACTCGTGGGCCGGTGTCGGGGCTAGCTGCATCCAGGTCAGGCGCCAGCTGCCGTCGCGCCGACCCCCGGCTTCGAAATAGGGCTGAAAACTGAGTCGCTCGCGGTAGTCGAGTTTCAGGCGTACGGTCGGTCCAACATAGCCTGGCGCTGGTTCCAGCAGTTCGAGCAGTTGCGCGTCATCGCCAGCCGGCAGTTTGATGGTTTCGTGCGTCTTGAAGCCGTCGATCAAATCGCTCGCATAGACCAGCGGCCCGCGTGTGATGGCAGCGTAGTCGTAATGCATTACTTCCTGCTCGACCGACGCACCGGCCGGATCCTTCGACTCCTGCAGGCTGCGGCTGGTCTTGCGCTCCAGGCGCAGCGGCATTGGCAGGCTCAGGGTGATCACATCGCCAGGGCTCCAAACGCGCTCGATCAGCGCATAGCTGCCTGCCGCGATCGCGGTCTCACGGACGCCGGCGTTGACGCAAAGCGCGGCTTGCTCCGCCCACTCCGGAATGCGCAGTCGAATGGTGAGTTGCGCCGCCCGCTCTGGCGTGACGACGATCCGGATGTCGCCGGAAAAAGGGTAATCGGTTCGCTGCTCGATCAACACGCTGCCGGCAAGGGCGGTCGAGAATCGCGCGCTCCCGGGGCCGTACAGGTGGACGCTCAGCGTATCCGGTGCCGTCCGTTGATAGGCGATATTGGGCAGTTCTTCCAGCGCCATCGCGCCGCTGGATTTGCAACAACGCCAGTAGGTCGTGAAGACGCGCCGACCATTGGGATAGGAGTAGTAGCACCAGTCTTCACCATTCGGCGCCATGGCACCCAGCAAGTCGTTGTAGGCGGTGCGCTCGATCTCCTGCGCGTACTTGGCTTCACCCGTGATCAGCAGCAACT
>CAYHDD010000037.1:0-7957 GCA_964355195.1 uncultured Rhodoferax sp.
CATGTTGCGCAAACCAAAGGCCACACTCACGGCGTCGAAATAATTACTTGGAAAAGGCAGCTTTTCCGCATCACACACCAGTGTTGGCAGCACTACACCGGCATCGAGCAAACGGTCACGCCCGGTGCGCAACATGGCCTCGTTGATGTCAGTGTGCACAACGCAGCCGCACTTGCCCACCTTCTTGGCAAAGGCCAGCGCCAAATCACCGGTTCCGCCAGCGATGTCGAGCACCCGATGGCCCTCCTGGAGGTTGGCGACCATGACCGTGAAAGCCTTCCAGGCGCGGTGCAGCCCCATCGACATCAAGTCGTTCATCAAGTCGTACTTGGGCGCCACGGAGTCAAAGACGCCGCGCACGCGTTTCGCCTTTTCGGCCTCTTCAACCGACTGGAAACCAAAATGCGTCGTCGTCATGCTCGCGATGATATCAGTGACTGCCGCAGCTGGCACCAGCTTTAAGCGCCATGGGCGTGTCGCGGTCGACGCCAGCGGCGGCCAGTCGCTCGGTGTAATCGGCCCAAAGCCGATCCTGCTGTGACCCCAGGAAGTAGAGATAGTCCCAAGCATAGATGCCAGTATCGTGCCCGTCTGAGAAAGTGGGTTGAACGGCGTAGTTGCCAACCGGCTCCAGCGC
Source organism: uncultured Rhodoferax sp. (assembly GCA_964355195.1). Taxonomy (GTDB): domain Bacteria; phylum Pseudomonadota; class Gammaproteobacteria; order Burkholderiales; family Burkholderiaceae_C; genus Rhodoferax. Next base: position 638 of record CAYHDD010000037.1, read on the forward strand.
CGTCAGCAAGACGTCCCGCTTGCCGGTTTGCAATGTCTCCTGACCCGGGCCATGCCCGCGTACCTCGGCAGAAGGCGAGTAGACACGCATCAGTTCGAATGGAATGCGAAAGGTTTCGCCATCAGAAAAACTCACCTCCAGAACGCGTGACTGACTGTGCACCGTGATAGCCTGCGGCGCCGCTGCGCCTTTGTCGAAACTTGCCATTCGAATAGCCTCAAAAATGCTCGCCGCAGCGAGAAAAAACATAACCTGATACCAAGTAAACCTTGGCTACGACCATGTGACGGTAGCACGGTTCCCCTCGATCAACCCTGACGCTGCCGAAAACCGTGACAACGCCAACGGGTATTCTTGTCCAATCACTTGGTGGTGAAGGTGTATGAACCGTCCCAGGCTTCGCCGGGCCGGTTGTCCTGCAAATAGGCGATGCGTTTGGCATACACCTGGTAGAGATAGCGATCCGGGTAAAGACCCTGCAACTCAGCAAAGTGTCGGGTGGCCAGTGACCAATTCTGCTGCCGATAGAGGTTCAGTGCAAGCTCGTACAGCGCCAACTCCTTCGTCATGGCCTCGTCCTCTTGGCCCGACTCACAGATCGGCTCGTAAATGGCAACCGGCTTGTCCTTGCCCTTGACCCGTACGCGGTCCAGCTCACGGTACACGAAGCCGGGCGCGGCGGCACGCGTGAACTCGCTGACCATCATCTGCACGCCATATTCCTTGGTCAGCCCTTCAAGGCGTGAGCCCAGGTTGACCGCATCACCCATCACGGTATACGCCAGGCGGAACTCCGAGCCCATATTGCCCACCGTCATTTCGCCAGTATTCAAGCCCACACCCACCTTGATCGGCGGCCAGCCCATGTCCTTGAAGTGGCCCTGCAAGGTTTCAAGTTTGGCAATCATCTCCAGGCCGGCCAGCAGCGCATGCCGGGCGTGCTGATCATCATGCACCGGAGCGCCCCAGAAGGCCATGATGGCGTCGCCCATGTACTTGTCGATGGTGCCACGGTGATGATGAATGACATGGGTCATCGGCGTCAGAAACTCGTTCATCAAGTGCGTCAGCTGCTTTGGATCCAGGCCTTCCGAAATCGTCGTAAAGCCGCGCACATCCGAGAACAGCACCGTCAGTTCGCGGCTTTCGCCCTCGAGAGAGTAGGCCGCTGGGTCCTTCGCCATTTCGTCCACCAGTTCGGGGGGGACGTACTGGCCGAACAGGCCACCCAAAAGGCGCTTCCCACGGCGTTCAATAACGAATCCGTAAGCCATATTGAAGACAAATAGGCTCGCCGCCAGCAGCATGATCGAGGCCAGCGACATCGCCAGCCGAGCCTGCGTCCACAGATAAGCGTCAAAGCCGATCACACTGGCCAAAACGCCAAGAAACAGCAGCGTCGCGATGAACGGGCCCAAACTCGGCAACACAATGGCCAGTAACACGCCGATGAGAATCAACGCCAGAAACTCAAACGCTGGAGCGCTAGCAGGTCGTTCCATCACCCCCCCGTCCACAATGCCGGCGATCAGATTGGCATGCATCTCGACACCGGCATAGACACTTTGCATCGGAGTCGCGCGCAAATCCTTCAAGCCCGCCGCAGTCGACCCCACCAGTACCCAAGATTGCTTCTTCAACAACTCTGTCGAAGCCTTACCCTGCAACACATCGGTGGCAGACACGTAGGCGAAACTGCCCTGCTTCCCGATGTAGGGGATCAGGGCAGCGACGCGATTGTCCACCGGCAGGCGCCGTTCACCCAGTTTCAATGATTCCATAGTGAAGTCCGTGCTCTGCAGAGACTCGTAGTTCAGCTTAATCTCGGTTCGGCGCAATATCAATTTGGCCATCGCCAGTGCCAAGGATTCGTACAGCTCACCGCGGTACATCTGCAAGAGAGGGGCTCGCCGAAAGATGCCGTCTGCATCCACCGTTGGGTTGGAGAAATACCCGGCGGCCATCGCCTGGCTTTGCAATTCAGGCAGGTTGCCAACAAAGGCCGTGGCTTGGATGGGATCAATGCTGCCAGGTTTGAACTGGTCTGATCGAAGGGCGGGCGGCGGCAAGCTGCCTACGCTCTTATCACCCTGGGCCTTGCTGCCCTGATTTTCGACGCTGAACGTGTAGCCCAGCGCAACGCGTCTTCCTTTGAGGCTGTCGGCAAACAGCTGGTCATAGTCCAGCTGGGGCTTGAGCCGATTCAACGCCGATTTGAAGTTGTCATCAGCACTCAACTCTGTCTTCGCCAGCGCTTCAAGTTGACGCAAGCCCGAGCTCTCGTCGCGCTCCGAGAACATCACATCAAAGCCCAGTGCGTCAATTTGATACTTGTCGAACAAGACATCTACCAGTTTCGCAAGCTTGTTGCGCGACCACGGCCAACGCCCCTGCTCCCGGATACTGCGCTCGTCAATGTCGACGATCACCAAGCGAGCGTCGACCGAATTCGGCATGTGCCATTGCAACCGTACATCATAGGCAAAATTTTCCAGTCGCTGAATCGGCTCGAACGGCAATATCCCCAGTGAATGCAACAACAGCACCATCGTCATCAACAAGCTGACGCCGATCGGAATCACATGCCGCCGGAAATATGGGATGAGCTTCATCGGACCCAGCCGCTTCAAAAACTAGCGGTCAAATTGAGGTGAATCTTCTGATCGCCGGTTTGGGGCGTGGTGCTGCTGCTGGTGGTGGGCAGCACACTGCCCCGCAGCAGCCGTGCCCAGTCCAGGCTCAGGCCGTAGGTGCCGGCGGTATAGCGCAAACCAAAGCCGGCGCTGATCAATTGATCACTGGCGGGCTTGTTCGGATTAGCGTCAGAATTGTTGTTACGCAGCCAGCCGGCATCTACAAAGCCCAACGCGCGCAAACCCGGCATCAGTTCAGGGGCCGTGAGTTCCAGCGAGCCAAACAGCCCGCTGTCACCCGACATGGCCCTCTCACCGGTGCCGCGCACCGAAGACGCTCCACCCAGACCAAACTGCTCGCCTGAGATCAGCGCATCGGCGCTGTACTGGAACTGAGTCCGACCACTCCAGATCCAGCCTGTTGTCAGGCTGCCCATGTAGTTGGCGCCCCCACGCAAGGCCTTCCAGTTCACACCGCTGATACGCACGTCCTCGCTCTGATAGGAGGTCAAATCATTGCCGCGACTGCCCGGCAGGTTCAGCGCAAAGTCAACGTTGTAACCCCAGACAGCGGAGTCGGACTCAACGCGCGCGGTGTAGCCCAAAGTCAAGGGTCGGCTGCCACGCTCCATCTGACCGGGCACTGGTGCACCATTGACCAGCGACGCCTCAAACAGCTTGTCATCCAGGCCCAGCGTCAACTGAGCGCGGTAGCCCCCATCGGGCTCCAGAAAATGGTTGTAACTCAAGCCCAGCGTGCGACCGGCCCCGGTATTGCTGAACGTCCCAAAGTTCCCCAGCACATCAGATTTGGTCAGGGTCAAACCCAGCACACCGCCCTGTCGGTAAAGCGGAACGCGGTAAATCAGCCCGAACTGTTTGACATCACTGATACGTTGCAGCGAGGTCGTGTAGGCTAGGGAGAGCTGATGATCCAGGTCGAAGAGGTTGGCGTGGCTGGCCATCAAAGAGAAGCGGTCGCGCCCGGTGGCCTCTGCACCCGCATTGCTCAGCGTTGCAGAGAACTGTAGCGGCTTGGACTCAGTGACCAAGAGCCGGGCGTCGATTTTGTCAGCTTCCTCGGACTCCTTGAGCGAGACCTGCAACTGCTTGCCCGGGTTCTCGTTGGCAATCGCCGTCTGCACCGAGAGCACCCTGAAGTTGGGCGCCTGACCTTCGCGCAGTTCGGGCACACTGGCGCGGATATTGGCCTGGCTGTACTGCGACTGCCCCTCGACCGAAACCTTGCCCATGACAAACTTGACGAGGTGCAAAGTAACCTTCTCGCCCACGTCCTGGGGTGGCAAGGAAACCCGCAGCAACGCAAAGCCTTTGGCCTTGAGTTCGGCCTCCAGCGCCGCAGTGGCCTTTTGCAGGGTAGTCAGCGTTGCATCCGGGCCGATGAAGGGAGCCAGTACACGCGCCACCTCCGCCTCGGACAGCGGGTTGTCCCCTGTCAATTGGAAACCCTTGATGGGAAAGCGGGTCGTAGCCCCGGTGGCCTCAGGCATGGCCTGTTGCGCCAGGCTCGTGCCAGGTCCGAGCAACAGCGTCAGCACCGTTGCCGCAGCGACGACATCTCTGGAACGCCATCCGGACCGAAGAGCGCGGTTCAGACTTGACATAGACAAGACCATATCTAACGACATAGGTTACTGGACTGCTTCTTGATTTCACCGACGAGGCTCGCCAGCGTGGGGTTCGGGCTGTTGGGCATGGGCACTTTGTCCGCCTGGATGAAGAGCGGCATCTCGACTGGGCGACCACTGCGACCGTCAATGGTGGCCACACCGGTTTCACCGCGCCCGAGTTGCAGCGTCTGGCTGGCTGAGCTGACCTCGACATGACCATCGCGCACGTAGACGAACAAGCCTTCGTCATTGGCCGAAACACCGCCGCTGGAGAAGAGTTGTTTGACGTCGACCGGCACGGTATCGGGCCTTTGAAGTCTTTCAAGCGTGGGTGCTGTCAGCGGCCGGATCACTGTTCTACTGACAAACAAGCCTTGGCCAGCTTGCAGGGTCTGAAAGGCCGTCTGCCCCTTGGCCGTTACCACAATCGTGCCCTGCCAGGTGAAGAAGCTGCAGCTCTCAGGCGTGGCCTCTTCGGCCGGACAATCCAGATCAAGCCCGGTGCCGCGAATGCCGATGGTCGCGGTGTCCGTCGTAAAGCCGACGTTGCGGTTGTTGGCCTTGCCAATGATGCCGGTCAAGGCCCGCATGGAGCCGCGCAGCAGGGAGACCAAGAAGCGCCCCTCGGTCGGGTTCTTGTCATCAAAAACAAAGCCGTCCACCTTGAAGCGCGTGTTGGCGCCCAGGGTCATGCGACTCTCGTCCCGAAAGATCAAAACGCCCTTGGTCACAGCGCCGGTCTCTACCGTCTCGCCGGGGTAGACGCTGGCGCCTTCGACCAGTTTTCGCTTGGTCCCGGCACCGTCAATGGCCGTGATGGTGCCCTGCGCCGAGATCAGCTTGGCGCTGGCCTGTACAGCGTTGGGGCGTGCCGCATCAGTCACCTTGGCCGCCTCGGCCTTGCAGTCGGCCGCACACAGCCGCGCATCAAAATCGGTCCCGTGAATGCCAACGGTGGCGTTGGCGGTCTGGATTTTGGCTGCCTCGGGCGCGTCTTTGGAGATCAGCCCTGTCACCGCTCTGAAACCCCCGCGCAGCAGTTGCATGACCATAGCATTCTCGGTAGAACCCTCCTTGTAATGGTAGGTCTGCACGATCATCTCGGAGTTCGGTCGCAGGGTCATGCGGGTACCGTCTTGGAGCTTGATGATGGCTGCCGAGCCCTCGGCCGTGGTCAGCCGGTCGCCCTCCATCAGCGCTGCGCCCTTGCTCAGGATGCGCGGCAACTGTCCTGGCGTTTGCGCAAAGCCCACCCCTCTGGAAAATTCCACCTGTCCTGCGGGCTGTGCCTGTGCTTGCAAGGTTGGCTGTGCCTGCTGCTGTGGCTGCGCCAGCGCGGCAGAGCCCAATAGCAGAGCTGTCAACAGCGTCTTGCCAGCAAGCCAGGCCAGGCCAGCAGGCTTTAGCGCGTGCATAGATCGCCCTCCACCGCGAGTTCCCTCTTGTCTTTGCGGACCTCGACCGGGGCGAGCGGGTCTGTGCTGGATGTACTTGGCGCGCTGACCAGCTCCGGCGTCACAATGACCTTCTCAAACTGCGCCAGGAAGGTGACCACGGAGTCAGACGGTGCGGCTCCACCACTGCTCACTGTAGCGGAGCCGGGTGGCGCAGCAACCGGTGCATTCGGAGTGCTGTAGCTCACCGGGTTGCCAAAGGTAGTGGCGGCGGGACCGAGTGTGATGCTGGCACCAGCAGTCACGGTCACGCCAAGGGCGGCTGTGACTGTGCTGTTCTGGGCCAGGTTACTCGCCGCGCTCATGGCCACGGCACCGCCAGTGGAGGTCAGGTTGCCATTGACCGTGATGTTGCCCGCGCTGGTGAGGTTGGTGGCAATGAGTTCAATGTCGCCCGTGGCGGTGATGCCGGGTGGACCAATGGTCAAGGGGCTGTTGGCAGTGACGGACGCATTGCCACCCTTGGCTGCAACGAGGCCTGTGGTTTCGACGCCGCCGAAACTAACCACCTTGATGCTGCCGCTCTCGGTGCTGATGCCTTGCACATCGAGCAGACCATGGTTGATCAGGTCGATGTTGCCCACACCGGTGCTGAGCGCTTTGAAGGCTTTGACGCTGTTAGTCGCGTCGTTGAGCGTGGTGCTGCCCGAAGACTTGGTTGACAACAGCCCGGCGCTCACCAGGCCTGCACTTTGCGTGATGGCTCCGTTGCTGGCGATCAAGCTGATGGCCGGTGCGTTGATCGAGCCGACGTTCAGATTGCCGCTGGTCTGCGTGATGCTCGCCGGTCCAGTGGCCACAATGGTGCCGGCGCTTTGGTTGAAGCTGCCATTCACGCTGAGTGCGCCACCCAGGCTGAGCGCACCACCGCTCTGGTTGTACTGGGCTGTGCTCAAACCGCTGGCAATGGCGAGGCTGCCTCCTGCCATCGTGAGGCCGCCTGTGCTCAGGGATTGCAGGCTGGTGTTGCCCGCGTCGTAGGTGACGCTGATGCCCGGGGGTATGGAGACTGCCAGCACGTTGGCGCCGTCCGGCAGGGCATCCCAGTTAGCCGATGAGCTCCAGTTGCCCCCGCTCGTGGCGGTCCAGGTGGCAAACGGCTTGGCTGTGATATTGCCCTTGAGTGTGCCCAGGTTAGTGGTCAACGTGTAGTTGCCTGCATCCACACCCCCCAAAGTCAGGCTGGTGATATTGACGGTCTTGCCTGTACCAACGTTCTTGTCGGCAAAGCTGGCTGCTACAGCGTCAGCGCTGAGTTTGTCGCCACTGACCATGCCAGTAAAGCTTGCACCGGTAGTGACGATGTCGGCCTTGGGCTTGCCGTCGTAGACTTTGTCGCTGACCACGATGCCAGTGACTCCCGTCAGTGCGAGCTTGCTGATGTCTGCGGTTGTGCTGGCGGTGCTGCTCAAAGTGTAGTTGCCAGCGTCGATACCACCCAGGCCTAAGCCGACGATGTTGACGGTCTTGCCGGTTCCCGCGTTCTTGTCGCTAAAGGTGCCGACTCCACCTGTCACGCTGAGGCTGTCGGTGCTGATGGCACCGCTCGGGCTGGCCTTGGTTGTATCAATGGTGGCGCTGGTGTTGCCGTCATAGGGTTTG
>CAYHDD010000037.1:8057-11198 GCA_964355195.1 uncultured Rhodoferax sp.
TTATGGTGGCAACTTGCGTGCCACCGGTAAATGTGTAGTTACTGGCGACACCTGTGCCATTGCCCAACGAGAGACTTCCAAGACTGACGGGCTTGTTGACGCCAACGTTCTTATCTGCAACCGTGCCGCTGCCGGACAGGATCAGAGTTTGATTGCCCGCCAGACCACTGAGCGAAAAAATGCTGGCATCAACAACGTTGGTGCCGTCATAAAAACGGCTGCCGTTCAAGCTGATTGCTGTCAAATTCAAGCTCGCAGGGTTGACCGTGAGGTTGCCGCCGGAAATGTCGTAACCACCTTGACTGGAGTAGTAGCCGTTGTAGAAACCGGCGTTCGTTCCTGTGGCGGCAATCCCCATAACACCATTGATGGCGGTCGAAATATTGGCGCCGGTTTGAACCGCACCGTTGTAGGTCAGTGTGACATCGGGCGCGCCGGTGACGGCCGTCCCCAATGGCTTGAGAAAGCTGATCAACAAGGGAGCCGTATGTCCTTCGTAGATACGCCAAACGGCGCCTGATCCACCGACTTTGGAAATGGTATTGGGCGTGGCTGTATTCCAGCTAGCGAAGCTCGATGACTGCATGATTTGGGCAGATGTCAGGCCAGTTCCGCTTGAGGACGAGGCCGAGCCAGAGCTTGTCATGTCCCAGAAGCTGTTCACCGCGGCGTTGCCGTAGCCTATCAAACCATTGCCGTTGGTGGGGCTGGCTGTAGATCCACTGTGAGCGCTGCCGGTTGAGTAGCTGTTGCTGACCGAACCTCCGTTATAACCCACCAGCCCTGCCGAAGCGGCGTTGCCCATATTGCTCACGCTACCGGTGGCATAACTGTTGGTGACGGTGCCGCTGGGGTTGTACCCCACCAGTCCACCACCCGCAAACATACTGTAGCCGCCGTTGCCACCTGTCACGTTGCCAGTGGCATAGCTGCCGCTGATCGAACCCAAGTTATTTCCAACCAAGCCGCCGAAGCCGGCATCAGTGACCGGGCCGCCACCGGTGACGTTGCCCGTGGCGTAGCTGTTGCTGATCGAGCCGGCGTTGTAGCCCACCAGACCACCGGCAGAGGCACTCGCAGAGCTCACGCTACCCGTGTCATAACTGTTGCTGATCGCACCAGAATTCATGCCCGCCAGTCCACCCACATTGCCGGTCCCACTAACGCTGCCCCCGACCAGGCCAAGGTTCTTGATCACTGCGCCGTTGGCGGCAACCCCAAACATACCGACATTCGCCTGCGTCGGTCGATTGATGCTGAGGTTGCTGATGCTGCGACTGAGCCCATCGATCGCACCGGTAAATGGCGCGCTTGAATCCCCGATCGGTGCGAAGCCTGCATAGACCGGGTTTGGGGTACCACTGCTGTTCCAAGTTGCAGTTACCGCCGCATCGATGCTGTTGGCCAGGGAATAGGCCTTACCCAGCATCCCGACACTGCCCATGCCCTGCACTCCGTAGATGTCCGTCAACTGGTACGGCGCACCCGTGCTACCGTCGCCGCCAAGCGCGCGGACGAAGGTGCCACCCGTAAGTCGGAAGTCATTCGCGGTGAGACTGGGCAGCGTGGCCGCGACCTGACTCCAGGTACCTCCGCTCAGTGTGAACGTGCTTGCGCTGACGGACCCACTGGCAGTCACGCTGCCGGCTGTCATGCTCAAGCTGCTCATGCTGCTCGGGCCGTTCAGGGCAAGCGTCCCAGCCACCGAGACCTGTCCTGATGTCGCGCCATTCAAAGGACCGCTCAGTGTGGCGCTGCCTCCGGCCGACACTGTCAGGGCGCCACCCAGCGTCGTCGTGCCCGACACCGCCAGCGAGCCACCCGACACATTGAGCGAGTTGCCTGAATTGATGGTCAATGCCGCAATCGCGTCGGTGCCGCTGGCATGTGTCACCGCGAGCCCAGAGCTGATCAAAGCGGTGTCACTCGCCCCCGGCAGGCTGCCGGTGCTCCAATTTGTAAGGGTTGCCCAGTCCAGCGTGCGGCCCGCGTTGGTGAAAGTGACCGCTCCTGCACCTGCGTAAATCAAGCGCGCGGCCTCGCCTGTCGCCAGGTCGTATCCCACACTGAAGCCGCCCGGCAAACTCGGGGTGGTGAACGCTGCCATGGCCGGTGCGGTGAGGCTTTGACTCTTCGTCAGGAACGAAATGGCGTCTGCGTTGCTTGGCGTGTAACCGGGCAGCAGGCTAACATTCAGTGAGCCTGCGGTGTTGGTGATGTTTTCGGTGACCGCCAGTTTGTCTGACGCGCCACCAGCGGTGCCACCCAGCTCGACATTGAGAATTGAGCCTGTGCTTAGTTGCAGATCTCCCGCGATCGACAGGGTCCCAGCGGCGCCGGTCCCACCCGGATTGATGCTACCCTGATTGACCAAAGCCGCTGCACCTGTGCCAACAGCAATCGTGCCAGTGCCGGACAAGGTGCCGGTATTGGTAAAGCCCGCCGTTCGACTCAATATGGCGCCCGATGCGACTTTCAGCGTGCCGCTGTTGGAAAACGTAGTCGGGTTGACGGTGAAGGTTTGCTCTGACGTGTTCGAGATGATGGTGCCGGCATTTTTGATGGTGGCAGCAGAACTTTGACCCAGGGTGCCCCAGCCCTGCAGCGTCACTCCGCTGTCAATCTGCAAGGTTTGACCCGTTACGCCGTAACCCGCCACAAGGCTGCCACCTGCGGTGTTGATCGTGGCAGTGCCGGTGCCCGCCTGCATGGCGATGTGTTGATCAACCCCGGTAGTGTTGAACCTCCAGGTGCTGCTGCCCATGTCGACCGTCAAACCGTTGCCCAGTGTGATGCCGTTGCTGATGTAGAGCGTGCCTGTCTCGATTAGGTTACTGCCGGTGACCGTGACACCATCGAGCGTGCCGCCATTAATGCCGGCGGTCAGGGTGGTGCCATTGGTGATCAGGGTGCCCCCCTTGATCGTGCCACCCAGTGTGATTTGCCCTGTCCCACTGCCGAAGTCCAGTGTGTGGCCGGTGTTGTCCACCAGGCCAGGCAGATTAAGGTTTCCGGCGGTGGATCTCAAGGTGCCGCTGTTGGCCAGAGTGGTCGGGTTGATGGTGAAGGTTTGCGTCGGCGTGTTGGAGATGATGGTGCCGGCATTTTTGATGGTGGCAGCAGAACTTTGACCCAGGGTGC
>CAYHDD010000038.1:0-10986 GCA_964355195.1 uncultured Rhodoferax sp.
GACTGGGGACGCATAAATGACAGACTTTTTCGATTTCACGCAAAAGCCCATCGTGTTGGTGGTGGATGACACGCCGGACAACCTGTCCCTGATGGCAGGCTTGCTGAAAGACTTGTACCGGGTCAAGGTTGCCAACAACGGCGAGAAGGCCATCAAGATTGCCCAGAGCGACAGTCCGCCCGATCTGATCTTGCTCGACATCATGATGCCAGGGCTCTCCGGCTACGACGTTTGCAAGATTCTGAAGGAGGACCAGGCGACGCGCGACATTCCGATCATCTTCCTGACCGCCATGACGGCCGTGGACGACGAGAAGAAAGGACTGGAACTTGGTGCGGTTGACTTCATCACCAAACCCGTCAACCCTCCGATCGTGCTGGCGCGTGTTGCGACCCATTTGCACGTCAAGGCAGCGGCTGATTTCTTGAAAGATCAAAACGTCTACTTGGAGACCGAGGTTAGCAAACGCACCAAGGAGTTGGCGGCGATTCAGGATGTGACCATCATGGCGATGGCGTCATTGGCAGAAACGCGCGATAACGACACCGGCAACCACATTCGACGCACCCAGCACTACCTCAAATTGCTGGCTGAGTACCTGAAGGACCATGATCGTTTTTGCTTCGTTCTGAGCGAGCACACGATCGACATGTTGTTCAAATCGGCGCCATTGCACGATATTGGCAAGGTCGGCATCCCGGACCGCATTCTGCTCAAGCCGGGGCGCTTCGAGCCGCATGAGTTCGACATCATGAAGACGCACTGCCAGCTCGGGCGCGATGCTATTCAGCATGCCGAAGATCAGTTGGGTCTGGAGGTGGAGTTTCTGAAGCACGCCAAGGAAATTGCCTATGGTCATCAGGAGAAGTGGGACGGCAGCGGCTACCCTCAAGGCCTGGGCGGTGATGACATCCCGGTATCCGCGCGCCTGATGGCAGTGGCCGATGTCTACGATGCCTTGATCAGTCGACGTGTCTACAAGGAAGGCATGTCGCACGAGAAGGCGGTGAGCATCATCACCGAGGGGCGCGGCAGCCATTTCGACCCCGACATTGTTGACGCCTTCCTGGTGCTCCAGGATCGCTTCCGTTAAGTTGCCCAACGTTATGCCGACAGTGACGAAGATTTGCACAAGAAGGCCGCCAGCTTGAAGATCATCACCGGCTGAACTCCCCGCACCTCGCCCGCAATCTGAGTCAGCTGATCGAGATGAGCATGACCGTTGCCTTTTCCAAGCTGCGTTGGGCCTGGGGCACGGTGGGCGCGACCAGCTTGGCCATCGCCATCTTGGTCGGTTTCATGGATCTGAGTTCGCGCGAGAGACAGCGGTTGTCGATGCTGGAGGCTGAGGCGCAGCGTAGCGGGCTGGAGATCATGTCGCAGACGCTCAATGGCAACCTGATGGGCTCCATTACCCTGCTCGGACTCATCGATGGCGACATCAAGCAGGAGGTGTCGAATGGTCTGTTGTCGGTTGACTCGCATATTCCCGCGACGCTGTCAAGTTTGGGTAACGCCTTTGAGGCCGAGGGGGTCTTCGTTGTCGGTACGGATGGCGTGGTCAAGTCGTCCTGGGACCGTATCAACAAGCCGTCAACAGGTCTGGACGTGCGGTTCCGGCCCTACTTCCAATCGTCCATCCACGGTCAGACCAGTGTCTATGCGGCCGTCAGCATGGCGCGCGGCGACCGGTCGCTGTATTTCTCTGCACCGGTATTTTCGGAACGCGCCAGGGCCACAAGCGGCGTTGGAGCAGTTGTCGCACGAACCAGTCTGGTGCGTGTCGACGCGTTGATCAAGGACCGTTTTGACACCGCCCTGTTGATGTCGCCGCAGGGGATTGTTTTCGCCGGCAGCCGCGCAGACTGGGTTGGGCTGATCGAAGGCGCGCCTTCGGCAGAGCGTCTCAAGGCCATCCGTGACCTCAAGCAGTTCGGTGCCATGTTCGAAACGACTGAACCCAAAGTGCTGCCGTTCAACTCGGATCGCGGTGTGCAGCAGATCGACGGACATCGATATGCCGTGGCAGCGGCGAGCGTGCGGTGGAACGATCCGTCAGGCGACTGGAAGCTGCTGGCACTGGAAGACCTGGCGCGTACAGCACCGATCTTGCCGTCCGCACTAAAGGCCGTGCTGGCTGCGATGCTGGCCCTGGTGCTGGGTTGGATGTTGATTCACCTATTGCGCAGTCGCCAGGCACAGGCGCAAGCCAACGAGCAGTTGCAGGTCTACGCCAGACAGCAGGACGCCAATCTGCACTACCGGCGCCAATTGGCCGAGGTTTCGGTGCGTTTGCAGCATTGCAACTCGTTGGCGGAATTGGCGCAGCTGGCGTTGCACGAGGCTCGCACGTTGTTGGGTGTGCAGCAAGGTGTGCTGTATGTTGTTGACCCCGAACTGCCGGATCTGCTGCGATTGGCAGGTTCCGCCGCCTGTGCCGAGGCGCCATCAGCCACTTTGGCGCTGGGTGAGGGTTTGCTCGGGCAATGCGCGCTGGAGCGGCAGCTGCGGGTGATTGCGATGCCGCTTGATCATAGCTGGACGCTACGCTCGGGCCTGGGCGAGGCGCGACCGGCAGCCTTGCTGCTGGCGCCGTTGGTGATGCAAGACGTGTTGATAGGCGTGTTGGAGCTCGCCCTCATGCAGGAGCCCGATGCCAACGCCAAGGAAAGAGCGGAAGATCTGGTGGCGTTGCTGACCAATAGCCTGGACATTTTGCGCCGCAATCTGCAGCGGCAACAACCGGCCGGTCTGCGCGTTGACCGCACTGGTGGCGATTCTTAACTGCTGCAAGGTCGTCGCCACATGATCTTCGTGAATCACCTCCGCTTCCAGCGAGATCTGCCAGGCACCGGCACATTGAATCGTGGAGTCGAAGCATGATCACGCACGAAAGTTTTGAGCAACAGCTGCACGACGAGCTCTTGCCGGGTGTCAGGCTTTTGGCATGGGTGCTCATCATCGGATTCGCTTCTTGTGTACCGATTGATTACCTCCTTTATGCCGAGAGAGTGGGCGATCTGCTGCGCGTGCGCGCGGTTGTGGTGGGCGTGGCTTGTCTCGTCATGGGGCTTAGCTACTCAGCTTGGGCGCAGAATCGAATTGTTTTGCGCTCGCTGAGTTACCTCAACGTCATGAATGGCGGTCTTGGCTTGGCTTGCCTGACTTACGCGGCTGGTGGATCGACCTGTCCGTATTGGACGATGAATCTTGTGGTGTTCTTCGCCGCGGTGATTCTTCAGCGGTTTTCAATCCTTGAAGCCATCGTGGTTTGTTCCTCCGTCATAGCTTTTTACTGCGGACTCTTGCTATGGTCTGGTGAGCCGATTGTCACAGTCAGCTTTGTTGTAAGCAATGTCGGTCAGTTCATCGGTATGGCTGTGTCGGTCGTCGCTGCCGGTTACCTACGGAGCTTGCAGCGCAAAGAATTCGCCGTCCGGAGTGCCTTTGCCGAGGCGAGCACAGAAAATCAAGAAATGCTGAAAGAACTCAGCGACAGCGCCTGGATTAGAGGGCACAGTGCGGATATTGTCGCCGCCCTCCAGGGTATCGATTCAATCCCAGTGTTTGCACGTCAGCTGATGACCCGTTTGACGCCTTTGGTGGGGGCACAGGTGGGTGTTTTCTACTATTTCGATGATCAAGAAAAACGCTTTTCGTTGGTCGGCAGCCACGGCTACAAGCTGCGCAAGGACTTCAATCAGCATTTCAGAATGGGCGAGGGGATTGTTGGTCAGTGTGCGGTAGAGCGGGCACCCATCATGCTGTCGGACCTGCCACAGGATTACATGCATGTTGCGTCAGCCCTGGGCCAGGCGGCGCCGCGTTTTGTTCTGGCAGCCCCGGTCATGCGGCGAGATGGCAGCGTTGTTGGCGTAGTCGAGGTCGGCCTGCTGCGCAACCCGGAGCAGCGCGAGCGCTTGCTATTCGATGAAGTCCTGCCGATGATCGGAGTCAGCCTCGGCATCCTCGAAAACAACCAACGTGCGCAGCATGAACGAAACAACTGACATGATCGCCACGCCTCAGGCGCACTCGTCTTTCGGCGCCGCTGTCAGGCACTCTCTGCAGCTGCGGCTGGCGATCCTGTTCGTGGTCGTCACAACGCTCACCGTGCTTGTTTTCGGCGCGCTTGGGCACCAAAAGCTGTCGCGCGAACTGAATGAAGAATTCACGCAACTTCAGACCTCCACGATGAGTCGCCTGGCAGGCAACCTCGCCATATCGGTATGGAATATGGACCCCGAGATGATGATGACCATCTTGAAGGTGGAAATGTCGAACCGGGAAATTGTGTCGGTCCAGGTGTTCGACAAGTCGGGCCAGATCTTTGCTGGGTACAGGCGCGAGTCCGGCGGCGTTGTCAGTCCAGACATGACGGCGTTCCAACCAGTTGGTGTCGTCAGTCAGGCCAGTATTTTGCGACCGGGCCGGGATGCGAGTGGGTCAAAGCCCACGCAGGAGGAGCTTATAGGTAAGGTTGTGGTGGCCTTTACCAGGGAACTGGTTGAAGGGCACCTCCAGCAGAACCTCCAGAGTCTGCTCATACAGACCCTTGCCATTGATGCGGTCCTGGTGCTGTTGATGGTGTTCAGTTTGCGCCGGGTCTTCCGACCGTTGGCGCAGTTGCGCGATGCCCTGGTGGCGTTGGCTGGCTCCCAGAGTCAGACCCAAGGAAGCATTCATACACTACCGGAAAGTCGGCATGCCGAATTCAATTCGGTCGTGCAAGGATTCAACCTGCTGGTAGCAAGGCTCGAATCCAACTCGGCTACGCAACAAGCCCAGCTTGCCTCCAAGCTCGAGGTGGGTGAGCTCTTGGGCGCATTGCAGGGTATTGATGACGTGCCTGGTTTTGGTAGCGAACTGCTGCGCCATCTGGTTCCCATGCTGGGAGCTCAGATCGGCGTCTTCTTCGTCCGGGATGACAAGAGTGATCTGTTTCATTGCGCCGCCGGCTACAACATCGCGCCCACCGAGTGCCCGGACTTCCATGGTGGAGATGGGTTGACCGGAGAGGCTGTTCTTGGCGGAAAACCCGTCCTGGTTCGCGACTTGCCGGCCAACTATATGCGGATAGAGTCGGCCTCGCTGTCGGTTGAACCGCGGACCATTCTGGTGGTGCCGGTGACTGGAAGCGCGGGCATTGTGGCCTTGCTCGAATTTGGCTACCTTGGCGAGCCACAGAATCACGATCAAATCCTGGGCGACGTCCTGACTACAGTCAGTTTCAGTTTCGAGATACTGCGCAATCGCTTGTCTGAGCAGGAGGACCATAAGCGCCGCATTGCGAGCGAAGAGCGTCAAAATCTGATCTTCAACAGCATGCAGGACGGACTGATTGGCCAGGACGCTCAGGGTTGTGTTACTTTTGTCAATGCTGCGGCGCAGCGTCTTCTGGGATACGCGGAAGCAGAGTTGATAGGTCGCTACTTGCACGCAGTCCTTCAACACCGCTATGCGAATGGTCGTGACACGACGTACGAAGACCGTGCAATCTTCCTGACTTTGCTGGACGGCCAGGCGCGCACCGCCACGGACGAAGTGTTCTGGCGTAAAGATGGCAGCAGCTTCCCGGTTGAGTACAACACCACCGCACTACGCCAGGACGGCGTGATCACCGGCGCGGTGGCAAGCTTTCGCGACATCACCGAGCGCAAGGCGGTCGAAGACGCCATTCGTGCCGCCAAGGAGTTGGCCGAAGAGGCCACCAAGACCAAGAGTGACTTCCTGGCCAATATGAGCCACGAAATCAGGACGCCGATGAACGCCATCATTGGCATGAGCCACCTGGCCCTGCAAACGCCGCTCGACAAGAAGCAGCGCAACTACATCGAAAAGGTACACCGTGCGGGTGAAAATCTGCTGGGCATCATCAACGACATACTGGATTTCTCCAAGATCGAGGCCGGTAAGATGAGCATGGAAGCGATCGACTTCCGCCTCGAAGATGTGATGGACCACCTGGCCAACCTGGTCGGCATGAAGACGGAAGACAAGGGCCTGGAGTTGCTTTTCAATTGCGCCCCCGACGTACCCACGGCCCTGATTGGCGACTCGCTGCGCCTGGGCCAGGTGCTGATCAACCTGGGTAACAACGCGGTCAAGTTCACCGAGTCGGGCGAAATCGTGGTGGGCATTGAAAAAGTGTCCGAGGACGAGCAGGGCGTCGAGTTGCACTTTTGGGTCAAGGACACAGGCATTGGCATGACGCCCGAGCAATGCGGCAAGATGTTCCAGAGCTTTAGTCAGGCCGATGCTTCGACCACTCGAAAGTATGGCGGTACCGGCCTGGGCCTGGCGATCTCGAAGAACCTGGTTGAGCTGATGCATGGGCGCATCTGGGTGGAGTCGGAAGCGGGCAAGGGCTCGATCTTTCACTTCCATGCCCGCTTTGGCGTTCAACAGGACCCGATGGCGCGGCGCGTGGTGCGCCCGGAGGAACTGCTGGGCGTGCGCGTTCTGGTGGTGGACGACAACGCCTCGGCACGCGAGATTTTGTCCAACATGGCACGCAACTACGGCATGGAAGTCGATATGGCGTGGGACGGCCGCCAGGCGCTGGACAGGGTCGCGCGGGCAGAACAAAATCAACAGCCTTATGACCTGGTGCTGATGGACTGGAAGATGCCCAGCATGGACGGGGTCGAAGCAGTGCAACACATCCAAAGCGGACACCTGTCAAAGACACCGACCGTCATCATGGTGACTGCTTATGGCCGCGAGGAAGCGATGGAATCTGCCGGGCAGCGCGGTGTCGTGCTCAATACGGTTTTGACCAAACCCGTCACATCGACGGCACTGCTGGAAGCGGTTGGGGACGTGCTTGGCAAGCGACTGGTGTCCGACGACCGCCCGGTGGAAAAAGCCAACAACTATGAAGAGTCGATGACCAAGCTCAAGGGCGCACGCTTGCTGCTGGTGGAAGACAACGAGATGAACCAAGAGCTCGCCATGGAGTTGCTGCGTCAGGCGGGCATCGATGTCGTGTTGGCCAACAATGGTCAGGAAGCTGTAGACATCGTGTCACGGGAGCCTGCCTTCGATGGCGTGCTGATGGACTGCCAGATGCCGGTGATGGACGGCTATACCGCGACGCGCACCATTCGCATAAACCCGGCCTTCAAAGAGCTGCCCATCATCGCGATGACCGCCAACGCGATGGCGGGTGACCGTGAGAAGGTGATCGAGGCTGGCATGTGGGACCACATCGCCAAGCCTCTCAATGTGGGTGACATGTTCAACACGATTGCCAAGTGGGTCAAGCCCAAGAACCCCCAGGCAGCCCCAGTCGAGGCCACGCAACCTGGGCAGGAGAACGCGCAGACAGACTCGCACGCCACTGAAGTTGCTACAAATACCGTAGCTTCAAACGCAGATTTTGCGGATACCGCTACCGCTTTCAACTTGAAAGATGGGCTGCAAGGCATCGACATCAAAGCCGGCATGTCCACCACCATGGACAACGAGAAGCTGTATGTCCGCATGCTGGTCAAGTTCCGCGACAGTCAGGGCCACTTCGCCGACCTGTTTGCCGCAGCACAGACCGATGCCGACCCGGTCGCACCGACACGCGCCGCCCACACGCTCAAAGGTACGGCAGGCAACATTGGTGCCAAAGGCGTGCAAGCGGCGGCGGGTGCACTGGAGCACGCCCTGATCGACAAAGCGGCTCCCGAGCGAATCGCCGATTTGCTGAAGTCCGCCCTGGCCGAATTGGAGCCGGTGATTGCGGGCTTGCAGCATGTGGGTGTTGCTGCGCCGGTGGCTTTAGCGCCAGCGGCCGTCGTGGATACCGCCAAGCTACAGGCTGGCATGGAGCGACTCCGGACGCTGCTGGAAGATAGCGATTCCGCAGCCGCCGATCTGGTTGAGGAGTTGGCGGGACAGGCTAAAGGCACACCTATGGCCGACACACTGGAGCAAGTGGCAAAGGCAGTGGCTGACTATGACTTTGACGCGGCCCTACAGCACTTGCAGAAGCTTCAATAGATTCTTTTAGAGGAGATCTTCCATGAAGACATCATTCGTTCGCAGCGCCATCGCCATGCTGGCATGTGCCCTTCTGTCTAGCCAGGCGTGGGCCGAAGACAAGAAGGTCGTCATCGGTGTGACGAAGATTGTGGCGCACGCGGCCCTCGACGCCGACGAGAAGGGTTTTGAGGCGGGATTGGCGAGCGGCGGGTTCAAGGAAGGTGTGAATATCACCTATGACCGCCAGAATGCCCAGGGCGACATGGCCAAGGCACAGGCCATTGCACAAAAGTTTATTGACCAAAAAGTGGATTTGATTCATGCCATCGCCACCCCCACCACGCAGACGGTGCAGAAGCTGGTCAAGAACATTCCGGTGGTCTTCTCGTCGATTACCGACCCGGTGAGTGCCGGCATCGTTCCCAAGGACAGCGCACCCGGCAAGAAGACCGGCACAAACGTGACGGGGGTCAGCGACCAGTGGCCGGTGGCCCTGCAAATGCAAACCTACGCCAAGATCGTGCCCAACGCCAAGAGGTGGGGCACCATCTACAACCCGGCAGAAGCGAACTCGGTGACCCATGTGGAGGCCATGCGCGAGGCCATGAAGAAGCTCGGCCTGACACTCATCGAAGCCAAGGTTACCAGTGGCAAAGAGGTGGCTCAGGCTGCCGCCTCATTAGTGGGAAAGGTTGATGTGATCACGATCACTTCCGACAACACCGCTGTCGCGGAGTTCGATGCGATTGTCAAAGTCTGTAACGAGAAGAAGATTCCTCTTTTTGCCGGCGATGTCGACAGTGTGGCGCGCGGTGCCACGGCGGCCTATGGCCTGGACTATTACTTGGTCGGTTATTCAGCCGGCAAGAAGGCGGCGTTGATTCTCAAAGGCAGCAAGCCCGGAGACATCCCCTGGGGCCCGGTGGAAAAATTCAGTATGGTGATCAACCAGAAGGCCGCCGAAGCGCAGGGCGTCACGTTGACGCCTGAGCTCCTGAAGAAGGCCGACAAGGTCATCAAGTAGGCTGAGTTGCAATGGCTGTGAGCATGCGCTTTCTCAACAGTGTCAAGTCGCTTTACGTGGCGGTTGGCATACTGGTCCTGACCCTCGGGTGGGGGGTGTATGTGGACGTTGAAAACGAGACCCTGCATGCGCGCAGACTGGAAGTCAACATTGGCCTGGAGCGCATGGTGCGCCTTAACCAGGAACTGACCAATATGCTGGCGATCGCGGTATTGAGGCAAAGCGCTTTAGGCACCGCGAGCTATGACACGGTCAAGGACAGCCTTCAGCAGACCATGGAGACGGTGACTGAAGCCACCAGAGCGCAAGGCTTCGCGCAGGAAATTGCGTCTTTGAGCGGCACTCAGGGTCAGCTGCGTGGGATCGAGGGCAAGGTCATTGCGCTCATCAACGACGACCATTGGGACAAGGCCTCCGAGCTCTTGTTCGGCGACGGCTATTCACTGACCAGCAAGACTTACGCGGTGGACAGTGAGGCCGCCATTGGTGCCGTAATGGGCGAGCTGGCCGCCACCGCACAGCGTCTTGAACAGCTCAGATATGTCGCACTGGGCTTGCGCGGCGCGGCACTGGTTTTGCTGGTGTGGATCGGAGTCATGTTTTCTCGTCGCAGCCGTGCCGACCTGGCCGAGCAAATGCGCCTGCGCGAGGAAATCTCTGTCGCCTACCGGGACGTGGAAGCACGGGTTCTGGAGCGGACTTCTGATCTGGAGACGACCACGCAACGTCTGGCGCTGGAAAACGAGGAGCGTGCCAAGTCTGATCAGCGCACGCGTTTGATTCTGGACTCGGCCGGTGAAGGCATTGTTGGCGTGGATGACCAGGGGCGAGGCGTTTTCTGTAACAAGGCGGCGGCCCGCTTGCTGGGCTATGGAGCAGCGGAGTTGGTGGGGGTTGAGCTGCACCGCCTCATCCATCACCAGCGTGCTGATGGCTCACCGCTGCCCGAGGAGGAGTGTCCGATGCATCAGGCCTGCACGCAGGGGTTGGACAGAAACGTCAGTGGTGAGGTGCTTTGGCGTAAGGACGGTGGCGCATTTCTCAGTGAGTACTCGGTGACCACCATCAGGGGCGATCAAGGCCATCACAGCGGTGCGGTGGTGGTTTTTCGGGACATCACCGAGCAACGCAAGAATCAGCAGGAGCTCCAGGAGCGCATGGACGAGTTGCAGCGCTTCAACCGTCTGACCATAGGGCGCGAAGACCGCATGATTGCGCTCAAGCAGGAGGTCAATGCGTTGCTGCAAGCGCAGGGCCAGGCCATGAAATACCGTAGTGCCGATGAAGAAGCGCCGCTGCCTGCCACGGCAGAAATTGAGCAAGGCGGTGCGCAGTGATGAATGCCGTGTACAGCGCCGTCGCGTTGCTGCTGATTGTGATGATTGCCGCTGCGCTGTGGTGGCAATTGCGGCTCAGGGGACGCAAATTGAATGCCGTCGAAGAGGCTTTTGCCGAGGCAAACAAGAAGTTCAAAGAGTTTTCAGCCTACCGCGCCCGCGTCGCCAAGATAGCCGCCGAACTGCAACAGGCAGAGAGCTTTGACGTCTTGGCGAGGACTTACCTGTCGCGTACTACTGAGATGATCGGTGCGCAGTATGGTGCGTTGTTTGTCATGGATGACGACAACCATCGCCTCGTGCAGGTCGGGTGCTATGGGGCTCAGAGGAGTGATGGCATCGCGCGTTCGTTCGCTCTGGGCGAGGGCCTGGTCGGGCAGTGCGCGCAGGACAAGCAGGGCGTGCAGATTCTCAGCATCCCAGATACGCCCCTGCGCATTGTCTCGGGCATTGGATCAGCGCTGCCCCGTCAGGTGCTGCTTCAAGCGTTGGTGCAGAAGGGCAAAGTCGTCGGCGTGCTCGAATTCGCTGCCCTCAACGCGTTTGGTGATAAGGCGCAGTATTTGCTCGAAGAGCTGATGCCGACCTTGGCGATGAGCCTGGCGATTCTTGATCGCAGTTTGCGCACCCGGACCTTGCTTGAAGCCAAGC
>CAYHDD010000039.1:0-10950 GCA_964355195.1 uncultured Rhodoferax sp.
TTACAAAATCTTGCTGACCTTCAAACTCGAACACATGTTGACGAAAGACCAGATTCTTGAAATCTACATGAATCAGATCTTCCTCGGCAACCGCGCCTATGGCTTTGCCGCCGCCTCTGAGGCCTATTTTGACAAGCCCCTGAAAGATGTCACGATAGCCGAGGCGGCCATGCTGGCAGGCCTGCCCAAAGCACCTTCGGCCTACAACCCCATCATCAACCCCAAACGCGCTCGTTCGCGCCAGCTTCACATCATCGAGCGCATGCTCGACAACGGATTCATCACAGCAGCTCAAGCAGCCTCCGCCAAGAATGAAGAACTGAAAGTCCGCTCCAGCGCGGATGCCCCGAAGGTGCATGCCGAATATGTTGCCGAAACCGTGCGTCAGTTGATATACGCGCAATATGGCGACGACACCTACACACGCGGCCTCAATGTCTACACGACACTGAACGCGACCCAACAGGAAGTGGCGTACAAAGCACTGCGTCGCGGCATCATGGACTTCGAGCGCAAGCAAATTTACCGTGGCCCGGAGAAGTTTGCCACCCTTCCCGCCAGCGCGCAGGAACTTGACGACGCCGTTGACGATGCTTTGGAAGACCACCCTGACAATGGAGACGTCGTGGCGGCAGTCGTACTCGAAGCAGACAACAAGCATATCAAGGCAGTCCGACAAAACGGCGAGATCATCGACATCACCGGCGAAGGTCTCAAACCTGCTCTGTCAGGTTTGTCAGAGAAGGCGCCGCCCCACATCAGGATTCGCAGGGGCGCCGTGGTCCGGGTCGCCAGGACACCGAAAAACACCTGGGAAATCACGCAACTGCCCGAGGTCGAGGGTGCGTTTGTGGCGATGGACCCACGCGACGGATCAATCAAGGTCTTGGTCGGTGGCTTTGATTTCGAAAAAAATAAGTTCAACCATGTGACGCAGGCCTGGCGCCAGCCGGGATCAAGTTTCAAGCCCTTTATCTATTCTGCGGCTCTGGAGAGAGGTTTTACACCAGCCACGGTCATCAATGACGCCCCACTCTTTTTTGACGCGGGCGTGACGGGCGGCCAGCCCTGGGAGCCCAAGAACTACGACGGCAAGTTTGAAGGTCCGATGACCTTGCGCAAAGGTCTGGCGAAATCGAAGAACATGATCTCCATTCGAATCCTGCAAGCAGTTGGAGCCCAAAACGCGCAGGACTGGATCACGCGCTTCGGGTTCGACGCTGACAAGCATCCACCCTATTTGACGATGGCCCTGGGTGCAGGATCCGTCACGCCGATGCAAATGGTTTCAGCCTACTCGGTGTTTGCCAACGGCGGCTTTCGCGTCAACCCGTGGCTCATTGCGCGGGTCACTGACCAGCGCGGCAAAATGTTGTTGGAAACCAAGACAGGGGTGCTAGATGAATCGCTGCGCGCCATCGACGCACGTAACGCCTTCATCATGCAAAGCTTGCTCCAAGAGGTGACTCGCGCTGGCACTGCGGCACAGGCCCAGGCAACGCTCAAGCGCCCTGATCTCTACGGCAAAACCGGCACCACCAACGACTCGATGGACACATGGTTCGCCGGTTTTCAACCGACACTCGCTGCCGTGATTTGGCTCGGTTTTGACACACCACGCAAGCTGGGCGACCGGGAGACCGGTGGCAGCCTGAGTCTGCCGATCTGGATCCGCTTCATGGAACACGCACTAAAGGGCGTGCCAGTGATGGAGCCCGAGGCGCCCGAAGGCCTCGTCCATACCAATGGAGAGTGGTTCTATGACGAGTACGCCAAAGGCGCTGGCGTGAGCAGTGTCGGACTGTCGGACAAACCCGGTGCCGACGTTCAGGCGCTGCCCTCTGCCGACGAGAAGAAGAAGATCCTCGATCTGTTCAAGAATTAGCAATCTTGAGGGACAGACCGCAGCTACAAACCAGTAGTCTTGCGGGACAGACCGCAGCTACGCGAAGCGAGCCAGCTCTGTCCTCAACACGAAACCGGATGTCCGGTATTCGCCGACTCTGTCCTCAACACGAAACCGGATGTCTGGTATTCGCCAGCTCTGTCCTCAAGACGAAACGGGATCCCGGATGTCCGGCCTCCTCAACTGATGGCCTGAAACTCCAGCGCACAGCCCGACTGTTCACCGGCCAAACGTGTCAAAACCGTAAAGAACTCGCCGTGACCCTTGCTGTCGTTCCAATGCGTCCCATCCGACTTGAAATGATAGCCGCCGGCCTTGGCAGCCAACCACACCTCGTGCAAAGGTTTTTGCAGGTTGATGATGATCTGGCTGCGGTTTGAGAAGATCAGCGTCACCATGCCCCCGACGCGCTGATTGTCAATGTCCGCGAGGTTGTCATCGTTGATCCGATCACAGTTCGCCTCGACCGCGCGCAGCAAATTTTCCGCACAGTCCATGAATTCAGAGTCGGTCATTACAATTTCACCATGTTGAATCGCTGCCAAATTTTAGCCACTCGCCTTGTTCTTGGCATCAGTGTGGCAAACCTGTCGGCCTGCGGCCAGCAAGGTCCGCTTTATTTGCCAACCGAGACCGCCACTGCCAGGCACGCTCCTGCCTCCGACAGCAGCGCCACAAAGTCCCCCATCCCCGCTTCTGGCTCCAGACAACCATGACCCTCCAGAATCTTCCCGGCCAGCCCCATTTTGCCTACCGAGGCGGGCAACTTTTCGCAGAAGATGTTTCGCTGAGTGATTTGGCGAAACAGCATGGCACTCCCCTTTTCGTCTATTCGAAGGCCGCCATGCTGACCGCGCTGCAGGCCTACCAGCGTGGCTTTGCCGGGCGCAAGGTGCGCATCTGCTATGCCATGAAAGCCAATTCGGCACTCGGCGTCATTCAGGTCTTTGCTGAGGCCGATTGTTCTTTTGACATCGTCTCAGGTGGCGAAATGGAGCGCGTGCTGGCGACTGGCGTCAGCGCTGACAAGATCATCTTTTCCGGCGTTGGGAAAACGCGCTCCGAAATGCATCGGGCCCTGGAGGTGGGCATTGCCTGCTTCAATGTGGAAAGCGAGGCAGAGCTCGAAGTACTGAACGAGGTCGCACTGTCGCTCAGTCTGCGCGCGCCGGTCAGCATTCGCGTGAACCCGAACGTCGACCCCAAGACCCACCCTTACATCTCCACCGGCCTGAAAGGCAACAAGTTCGGTATCGCCCACGAACGTGTCGTCCAGACCTACCAGCGCGCGGCACAGCTACCCGGTTTGCGGGTGCTCGGCATTGACTGCCATATTGGCTCGCAGATCACCACCGAAGAACCCTATCTGGACGCGCTGGACCGCATGCTCGATCTGGTGGAAGAGATCGAAGCGGTCGGCATTGCGATCCATCATCTCGATTTTGGCGGCGGCTTGGGCATCGACTACAACGGCGACACGCCACCGGCAGCCGACCTTCTGTGGAAGAAACTCCTGACCGCCCTGGACGCGCGCGGCTACGGCGAACGGGCACTGATGATCGAGCCCGGTCGCTCGCTGGTGGGCAACGCCGGCGTCTGCTTGACCGAAGTGCTGTACCTCAAACCCGGCGTAGAAAAGAATTTCTGCATCGTCGACGCCGCCATGAACGACCTGCCGCGCCCGGCGCTGTACCAGGCGTTTCACCATATCGTGCCACTGACCCACCGCGCCGAGGCCGCTGAACAGTGGCAGGTGGTTGGCCCAGTCTGCGAAAGCGGTGACTGGATCGGGCATGACCGAAGCCTGTCGCCTGAGTCGGGCGATCTGCTGGCGGTGATGTCTGCCGGTGCCTATTGCATGAGCATGGCCAGCAACTACAACTCACGCGGTCGCGCCCCAGAGGTCCTGATTGACGGTCGGCAGACACACCTGATTCGTCGCCGGGAAACCATTGCTGACCAGATTCGAACCGAGAACTTGTTGCCAAGTTCCAAGCCTGGGATCAGCCCATGAAACGACGCACGCTGCTGCACGCGGGGCCGGCCTTCGCCCTGGCCTCGGGTCTGGCGTCAGCGCAAACCGCTTACCCGGTCAAGCCGATTCGCTACATCGTGCCAGTAGCGGCCGGCGGCGGCAGCGACATGGTCGGTCGCACCGTTACCGAGCGCTGGGGACAGCAACTCAGGCAGAGCTTTGTCGTCGACAACCAGGGTGGTGGTGGCGGTGTGATTGCCTGCCTGGCCACCAGCCGTGCCGCACCCGACGGTTACACACTGATGCAAGGCTACGTCGCGACCCACGGCACCAGCCCGGCCACGCGCAAACTGCCCTACGACCCGGTGAAGGACTTCAGCGCCATTGGCATGATTGGCGCCACCCCCAATGTGCTGGTCGTCAACGCGTCGCTGCCTGTCAGGACGGTTCGGGAGCTGATTGACTATGTGAAGAAAAACCCCGCGCGCATCAGCTACGGTTCTGCCGGACAGGGCTCCTTGACGCATTTGACGATGGAACTGTTCAAGCAACAGATCAACTCCTTCATGGTGCACATTCCCTACCGCGGCATCGCTCCGGCCTTCACCGATCTGATCGGCGGTCAAACCCAGGCCATGTTTCCCGGACTGGCGGCCGCGCTGCCGCATATCCGCTCCGGTCGGGTACGACCGTTGGCTGTGACCGGACTACAGCGCCATTCCCAGTTGAAGGACGTACCGACGCTGGACGAATCAGGTTTCAAGGGCTTTGATGCTCAGCAGTGGTATGGCGTCGTCGGACCGGCCGGGATGCCGAGCGCAGTGATTCGACTGCTCAATGAAACCCTCGGGCAGATCTTGAAAGCTGCTGACCTGCGCGACAAGCTGGCGATTGAGGCAATTGAGCCGATGCCGATGTCGCCAGAACAATTTGCCAGCTTCATCAAGGCCGATATTGCCCGCTGGACCCAGTTGGCCAAAGACCGCAAGATCGAACTCGACAACTAGACCGACTCAAGATCCTATTTTTTGCTGGAGAACCGGATGGCTCGCAACACCCAGGTCGCCGCCGACCACAACGCTCCACCCATCACGCAGGTGCTGGCACGCTTCGTTGCCACCCATCCGGGTCACGCCACGGGCGGCTGGAGCGAGGTGGTCGATCAGGACGCACACCGCACCCTGCTGAACTGGCTGGGATGCGCCGTCGGCGCCTCCCGCCACGAAGCGGCCGCTGCTGCGCTGCAGGCCGTCCGTCTGTTGCAACCGGCACCGCAGGCCAGCCTGCTCGGTCGAACAGAAAAAGTCGATATGGCCAGTGCTGCACTGATCAACGGCATTGCCTCGCACACCTTTGACTTCGACGACACGCATCTCAAGACCATCATTCACCCGGCCGGGCCAGTGGCCTCCGCCCTGTTGGCCCTGGCCGAGCACAGCAACGCCAGTGGACGCGCGCTGATCGATGCGCTGGTGCTGGGGATCGACGTATCCTGCCGTGTTGGCAGCGCCATGTACCCCGATCACTACGATCGCGGCTGGCATATCACCGGCTCAACCGGCACACTGGGCGCAGCCGCCGCCTGTGCCCGCCTGCTCAAACTTGACACCCAACAAACGAGCATGGCGCTGGGCATTGCCGCCTCCCAGCCGGTCGGTATGCGCGAGCAGTTTGGCAGCATGACCAAGCCCTTTCATCCGGGCGCAGCGGCTCGTGCCGGTCTCATGTCGGCCCTGCTGGCGCAGCAGGGATTTACTGCCAGCCCCAGGGCGCTGGAAGCACCGCGTGGCTTCATGCAAACCGTCTCCACCAAGAATGATTGGAGCGAGATCACCAGCGAACTAGGGCAGCGATTTGAAATCTCGGCCAACAGTTACAAGCCATTTGCCTGCGGCATCGTGATTCACCCCAGTATCGACGCCTGCGCGCAACTGCGTTCACGCGGCGTTCGACCTGAGCAAGTAGAGCGAATCGAACTCAAGGTGCACTCGCTGGTACTCGAACTGACCGGCAAAAAGGAACCACAGGACGGGCTACAGGCCAAGTTCAGCGTTTACCACGGCTGCGCGGCCGGGCTCACCTTCGGCGTTGCCGGCGAGGCCGAGTTCTCGGACACCATCGTGAACCGTGCCGACGTGATCGCCCTGCGGCGCAAGGTGGTCGCTACCGTTGACAATTCGATTCTTGAGGCGAGCGCCGAGGTTACTGCGGTTCTCAGGGACGGGCAGCGCGTGCGGGTGTTTGTGGAACACGCCGTTGGTTCATTGCAGCAACCCATGACCGACCCCCAGTTGGAAGCCAAGTTTCATGGCCTGGCCGATCCGCTGTTGGGAGTCGAACAGAGCCAGGCTTTGATCAAGGCCTGCTGGGCCACAGGCCAGACGGCCAGCGTGCGCGACATCATTGCACTCGCCTGCCCTGCCATCAGTCAGGCTTCGCCCTCTTGATCCGCCGAAGCAAACGCCACAGCAACAAAAGCCCCAACACCGAGCCGTAGATCCAGACTTCGGTAAAGTTCTTCTTGCCTGCGCGCATCCAGAAGAAGTGCAACACCACCAGCACGGCCACCGCATAGACCAGACTGTGCAATTGCTGCCAGCGTTTGGCACCGATCCACTTGATGGCCCGGTTGAACGAAGTGCAGGCCAGCGCCGTGAGCAGGAGAAATGCCGAAAAGCCGACCAAAATGAACGGGCGCTTGGCGATGTCCCTGGCAATATCAGTCGCATCAAAGCCCATGTCGAAAGCGCTGTAACTGAGCAGATGCAGCACCACGTAGAAATAGACAAACAGTCCCAGCATGCGTCGGAACCGGGCCAGCGCAGAGATACCGGTGATGACGCGCAAAGGCGTCAGCGCCAGCACGACGCACAGCAGGCGCAAGGTCCAGTCACCGGTTGAGCGCACCAATGCTTCGGCCGGGTTGGCGCCCAGTTGTTCGCCGAAAGCGGCCAGCAACAACACGACAAAGGGTGCCAGTGCCAAGACAAACAACAACGGTTTGGCGAGGCGGTGCTGCCACACCGCCTTTCCCCACAACGCGGGCGAACCCATCAGAAATTCTTCTTCAGATCCATGCCCGCGTAAAGCTGCCCAACTTGCGCCTCATATCCGTTGAACATCAGTGTCTTGCGCTTCTTGGCAAACAGGCCATCTTCGCCAATACGACGCTCGCTCGACTGGCTCCAGCGCGGATGGTCTACGCCCGGGTTGACGTTGGAAAAAAATCCATACTCATTGGCCGCAGCCTTGTTCCAGGCGGTACCGGGCTGCTTCTCGGTAAAACGTATCTTGACGATGCTCTTGCTGCTCTTGAAGCCGTATTTCCAGGGCACCACCAAACGCACTGGCGCACCATTCTGATTGGGCAACACTTCACCGTACATGCCAAAGGCCAGCAAAGTCAGGGGGTGCATGGCCTCATCCATGCGCAAACCCTCCACGTAGGGCCAGTCCAGCACCTGAGAGCCGACAAAGGGCATGGTCTTCGGGTCGGCCTGCGTCACAAATTCCACGTACTTGGCGCCCCCCAGCGGCTCCACCCTCTTGATCAACTCATTGAGTGAATAGCCGACCCAGGGTATCACCATCGACCAGCCCTCGACACAGCGCAAGCGGTAGACACGTTCCTCCTGCGCACTGAGTTTGAGCAGGTCTTCGAGGGCATAGCGGCCAGGCTTCTTGACCAGCCCCTCGATCTCCAGGGTCCAGGGACTGGTCTTCAAGCTGTGGGCATTGCGCGCCGGGTCGGCCTTGTCGGTGCCAAATTCGTAGAAGTTGTTGTAGCGGCTGGCGTCCTGGTAGTCGGTCACCTTTTCCATGGTGAACGCAGCGCTCATGCCGGACTTCCGACCAGGCAAGGCAGCCAGCTTGCCTGGGCGTGACCCCGCGCCCTGCGCCCGGGCGGAACGCGCAGCCCAAGCGGTGAGCGCAGCACCCGCCGCGCCCACGGCCATGAGTTTGATCAGCTCGCGCCGACGCTGGTAGATCAGGCGACTGGTGATTTCGCTGGGAAGTGGGTCAGAGAAGCCATCGCGGCCGGTTTTGATAAGCATGCTGTTGTCCTCGCTTCAGGATAAGTCGGAGAACAGCGCCAATTCTTACGCCAATTTGTTACCCACTACAGCAGCAGGGATGTGGCTGGCTCGGCACTTTGTGTCCTCCCTGCCCCCCGAGGGGGCTGCCTCGCTTGGGGCGGCCCGACGCTTCGGCTTAGCGCAGACCCGCAACGTAGTCCGCAACCGCCTTGATTTCACGGTCATTCAGCTTGGCCGCTACCTGTGTCATCTGCAAGCTGTTGCTGCGCACACCATCACGAAAGGCTGTCAATTGCAGAGCGGTGTATTCAGCATGCTGGCCGCTCAACCGCGGGTACTGGGCCGGTATGCCGGCGCCGTTGGGGCTATGACAGCCGGCACAGGCCGGCACCTGCCGGTCAGCAATGCCGCCACGGTAAATTCTTTCGCCCAGCATGACCAAGTCCTTGTCCTTGGCAGAACCCGGTTGCTGTGTCTTGGAGCTCAGCCAGTACGCGATGTTCCTCATGTCATCGTCAGACAGCGTTGCAGCCATGCCCATCATGATCGGGTTGGTTCGCTTGCCAGACTTGAACTCCTGCAACTGCCGGAGCACATACTGGGGGTGCTGCTGGGCCAGCTTGGGATTGATCGGAATGACCGAGTTGCCATCCGGCGCATGACAGGCCGCGCAGACGGTGCCAAAGGCTGCCTCGCCTTTGGCCCTATCGGGCTGGCTGGTCTTGGTGGATTTAACCTCTTCGGACAGCGTGGGGCCGACGGCCATAACCAAGGCAGCAGCGAACAAGAAAGAGGCGAACAACTTCATAGGCAATGTCGTATAACTGGTGGGCAAGAGCGGCTGATTCTACAATGCGGCACGGGAACCTCTCCCCCGGGGCCCACCTCATGACCGACACTTCACACCCAAGCAATGCATCGCGTCAAGCTGGCGCCGCCGCTGGCGCCACCAGCACCGACGCCAACCTCGCTCTGGGGTGGCTTCACACCGCCCGTTTCCTCACGACTGCCCCCCAACTGCACTTCTTGCCGGCACTCGATGTGCCTGAATTCGCATTTGTCGGCCGCTCGAATGCCGGGAAATCGACCTGCATCAACCCGCTGACGCAGCAAAAGCAGTTGGCTTTTGCCTCCAAGAAACCGGGTCGCACACAACACATCAACCTGTTTGCACTCGGCAAGCAAGGCGTCACGGACGCCGTTCTGACCGATCTGCCCGGCTACGGCTATGCCGCAGTGCCGAAACAGGACAAGATTCGCTGGCAACAGGTGATGGCAAATTACCTTGTGACACGCGAGAACCTGAAAGGCATTGTGCTGATGTGCGACCCGCGCCATGGCCTCACCGAACTCGATGAGATCCTGCTCGACATCATTCGCCCGCGCGTGCAGGAAGGCCTCAAATTCTTGGTGGTTTTGACAAAGGCCGACAAGCTCGGTCGCGTCGAACAGAACAAAGCCCTGTCCATCATGAAGCTGCAAGCTGGCGGCGGCGAGGTTCGTCTGTTTTCGGCTACCAAACGCCAAGGCATCGACGACATTGCCCTGCTTCTGTGGCAGTGGGCCCATCCGTCGGCCGACCCGGCGCCATGAGCATCCAGAAGTTTCAGCAACCGTTGCCGCACGGCGTCACTCTCAGTTGCCGCGCAGCGGGCGAGCGCGGGCGGCCTGTCCTGATGTTTTTGCATGGATTTCCGGAAGGCGCCTTCGTTTGGGATTTCATGCTGGAGCACTTCTCGCACCCGGACAAGGGCGGCTACCGCTGCATCGCACCCAACCTGCGTGGCTTCGAGCACTCCAGCGCGCCGGACGAAGTTAGCGCCTACCGACCCAAGCACCTGGTGCAGGACATTGCAGCCCTGATTGCCATCGAAACCCAGGCACAGGACGGACAACTGGCGGCTTTGGTGGCACACGACTGGGGTGGCGCTGTCGCCTGGAATCTGGCCAACCAGCGGCCACTGCTGACGCAGCAACTGGTGATCATCAACTCGCCGCACCCCGGCACCTTTCTGCGCGAGTTGAAATCGAGCGCAGCACAACAGGCAGCCAGCGCCTACATGAACTTCCTGATTCGACCCGACGCCGAGCAGTTGCTGGCGCAGGACGACTACCGCCGACTTTGGGAATTTCTGACGAGCAGCGAAACCGGCACCGAGACACCACTCTGGCTGACCCACGAGGTCCGGGCGCAGTACCGCGAGGTCTGGAACTGCGGCCTGCGCGGCGGTTGCAACCTGTACCGGGTCTCGCCACTGCGTCCGCCGCGACTCGAAGACCCGGGTGCGGCAGCCGTCGAGTTGCCAGCCGGCATGTTGACCGTGCGTCTGCCCACGCTGCTGATCTGGGGCTTGAACGACATCGCCTTGCCACCGGCCCTCCTCGATGGTCTGGACGCCTACATCGAGGACCTGACAGTGCACAGCGTCAGCGGCGCGTCTCACTGGATCGTGCACGAGCAACCGCAGCAAGTGGCGCAATACATCACCTCTTTTCTAGGGCGTGCCGACGGACCCAAACCCGCTCAGTAAACCGCGGGCAAGCCTGGCGGTCGGTCCTTGAAACGCTTGTGAACCCAAAAATACTGGTCCGCCAAACCGTCGATAAAGCCCTGCAGGCGCCGGTTCATGAGCGCGGTGTCCGCGACCATATCCGCTGAAGGAAAGTCAGTCCAGGCCGGCATCACTTGAACCTCGTAGCCCTTCGCCGTGATGCGTGTGACCACCGGCACCACCTTCGCCCGCGCCAACCGGGCGAAGCGCGACAGTGACGGCACGGTGGCCGCTGAGACCCCGTAAAAAGGTACAAAGATCGATTCCTCTGGCCCGAAATTCATGTCCGGCAGCAGATACAGCGGCGCCCCCGCGCGCAGCGTCGAGACAATCGTTTTGACACCGTCGATGCGCCCAAACAGTCGTGACTGCCCTAAGCGCTGGCGACCGCACAGCATCCAGGCGTCTACCACCTTGTTCGATTGATCGGTATAAATGGTCGTGAAGTTGCGCTTCAGCTGCCCGGTGAGAGCGGTCCAG
>CAYHDD010000040.1:0-10707 GCA_964355195.1 uncultured Rhodoferax sp.
AACGGGCTAACGAGGCAAGCGATGTTCAATCCGGGACCCAAACGGTGTCCGGCATTGAACTCATCACAGAGACCGGCGAGAAGATGCCCACCGACAAATTGTTGGACATCTCGCCACTGGCGCTGCGCATGAGCAGCCCTTTCAACGCAGGATACTGGCTGACCGCAGCCTAATCCTACGACCTTGCGGGACAGACCTGAGCTGGTTTTCGGGGTCAGAGCCCAAATTCGCCGAGCCTTTGGCTCGCCCTTAATGTGCGGCAGGATCTGCCGCAGCAAAATTGGTGTCTGACCCCGATAACCAGCTGTCCTCAACTTGAAACGGGATGTCGGAAGCCCCCCTGCGGGACAGATCTTTGGTTCTGTCCCCGCCTGAGGCGCCACTCAAAGGCTATTGTTTGATGTTCATGGCCAGAGCGACGAACTCGGCGACAGGCACTTCTTCGGCGCGACGCTGAAGGTCAAATTCACCGGGGTAGGCCTTTTCCTGTAGCCATTTTCCCAAGCTGTGGCGCAGTAGTTTGCGACGCTGACTAAAGGCCACCCGGACCAGTTCACTGAGCAGCAAAGGATCCACCAGCGCCGGATCTTGCCGCGGCACCATGCGAACCACCGCGCTGTCCACGCGGGGCGGCGGCTGAAAGCTCTCCGGCGGCACAAAAAGCACCTGCTCCATCTCGTAGCGCCATTGCAGCATGACGCTCAAACGCCCATACGCCGCGCTCGCCGGCGACGCCACCATACGATCAACCACTTCCTTTTGCAACATGAAGTGCTGGTCTTCAATGAAGTCAACGTAGTTAAGCAGATGAAACAGGATCGGCGTTGAGATGTTGTAGGGCAGATTGCCGACCACGCGCAACGTGTTGACCTTCTGCGACTGCGCCAACTGCTCAAAATCAACCTTCAGCACATCCGCTTCAATCACACTGAGCTGCGCGTGCGAACGCAATCGCCCCGCTAGATCACGGTCCAGTTCGATCACGGTCAGTCGCCCCAAGCGCTCGGCCAAGGGTTGTGTCAGCGCGGCCAGACCGGGACCGATTTCGACCATGGCCTGCCCCGCTCGGGGTCCGATCAGGTCGACAATGGCCTCAATCACACTTTGATCCGCCAAGAAGTGCTGTCCGAATCGCTTGCGCGCAATATGCTTCATGCGAAGACCACCACTGCCAGCGCTATCAGCCCAGAAAAACGAGCCATGCCTCGGGCTACTGCGGTGGCTCGCGCATCTCGACGTAGGCGCGTCCGCGCAAATCCTGCGTCCAGTTGAGGTAGGCTTCATCGAGCTTCTTTTCACGCAACACATTGCGCACCGCTTCACGCTGCTCCTGCGGACTCAAGGCGTTGTTGCGGCGCTCCATCAACTGAATCAGGTGGACACCAAAACGCGACACCAGTGGCTCGCTGATCTGGCCCAGCTCAAGACGGTTCATCACGTCCTCGAACTCGGGCACAAACATGCCCGGATTGGCCCAGCCAAGATCGCCACCTTGGGCCGCGCTGCCATCTTGCGAGTGCTCACGGGCCAGTACGGCGAAATCGGCCTGGCCAGCGGCAAGTCGCTTCTTGAACTCAGTCAGCCTGCTGACGGCGGCGCCCTCGCTCAATTGAGCGTTCGGGCGCAGCAAAATGTGCCGCGCACGGCTTTGCGTTACCGTCATGGGCGGCAGTCCGGCGCTTCTCTTCTCGACCACCTTGAGGATGTGAAAACCGGCGCCAGAACGCACCAACCCGGATACCCCACCCACAGCCAGGGTTTGCGTTGCCTCGAAAAACAAGGGTGGATACCGATCAGCGGTGCGCAGGCCCAGTTGCCCGCCGTTGGATCGGTCGGCAGAGTCCGACACATCACGCACCAATGCCGAAAAATCCTCACCGGCGCGTGCACGGTCGAGCGCCTTTTGCGCCTTCGCCTGCAAGGCAGTGATCTGCTCGGCAGTCGCTGAGTCAGGCACGCTTACGACGATTTGGGCCAGATTGATTTCAGTGCTGGCCGGGTCACTATTGGTTTGCTGCTCACGCAGGTACTGGTCGACATCAAGATCAGAGACCCGAACGCGCGGTTCAACGTCGCGCTCGCGCAAACGGGTCAGGATCAGTTGCTCGCGCAACTGGGCGCGAAACTGGCTGAGCACAACGCCATCAGCCGCCAACCGACGCTGTAGTTCGGGTACCTCCATCTGGTTTTGGCGAGCGATGTTCTGCACCGCCTGGTCAACCGCTGTCTCGTCGATCCGAATGCCGGTCTCGGTGGCCGATTGCAACTGCGCCCGTTGATTGATCAGGTTTTCCAGCACCTGCCGCGCCACCTCTTTGCGGTCGGGCAAAGGTCGGCGTTGCTGCGCAAATTGCTGCGTCAATCGTTGTACTTCGCGCTGCACTTCATTATTGGTAATAGGGTCGGAATTCACCAGGGCAACGATGTAGTCCGCCGGCAACTGGGTTGCCTGCTGGGTTCGAACTGCCGGCGTCGCACCCAGCGTGGTTGAGGGTCGCAAACCTTGCGCTACAGCAGGCGCGCCGAAGAGAACGGAAACACTGGCCACGATCAGGGCAATAAGGCGTTGGGTCATGATGGATTATTCGTAATTGCTGAATCGACTGGGAGAACTTTGCTGCTCGCGCAGGTACTGGTAACTTGGAATATTGTCTTTCAAGGTTTTCAAAGGGCTGGCGCCCAAACGTGCAAAACCGACGAACTCGAGCTGAAACATGACACGCTGACTGGCCGATGAGGTACTGGTTTGCAGTTTCTCGAATACGGCGCGTCCAAGCCAGCAACCGGCATCGTACTCAAATCCAATCACCGCATTGACCAGCCTGGCTTCGTCGAGACTGTAGTTCAACCGCCCCACACTGTACCAACGTCCATCCCCCTGCCCACGCCCCGGACCCAGATTCTGCCCACGGTCACCCCACAAGTCGTTTAGCGGCCACTGCCATCCCAGATCAATTTGCTGGCTGACGTCGCGCTGATAGCGGTAGGTACCGGTCACGACACGGTAGTGACCCGGGTTGTACCGCGCGCCGACCGTGGCAAGCGTTGACTGCTCGGATTTCGGGTTGAACTGGACTGTCGAGCCAAAGCCCCAGCTGGGATCCCAGTTGACGGTGGCGCCCAGAAGCACGTCACTGATGCGGTCGACTACAGGCGGATCGGAGGGCAGCAAATTGACGTTCTGGTCTTTGAAGCGCAAGCGCTGCGCCACACCAAAGCGCGCCGCCTCGGCACCACTTTCGGGATCGAGCAAGCGAGTGGAAACACCAAGCGTCAGCAGGTTGCTGTCAGAGATGCGGTCATTGCCAACGAACGCATTCTCTGTGTAGATGGTGGCAAAGTTGAAATCCTTCAGACCCGAGTCGTAGTTGGGCAGCAGGCTTTGGTCGCGGTAGGGGGTGTTGACATAGAAAGCGCGCGGCTCCAGTGTCTGACGAAAATTTGAACCAAAGTAGCTAACGTCGCGCTCGAACACCAGGCCGCCGTCCAGGCTGAGAGTTGGCACAAGGCGGGTGGCCGAGGTGGCGCCGTTTTTCAGTGGTGCATCAAACAAGTAGCTGGCCGCATGCAACTGTAGCTTGGGCGTGATGAAGCCGGCCGGCGCCAGCCACGGGCGACTAAGCTGAAATGACGAGAACAAGCGCTGTGCATTGGGCTGCAAACTGACCAGGCTGTCAGACTGAAAACGAGTGTAATCCGCCTCCACAGAATAGTCGAAACCCACGACATTGTTTCGGGCATAGCGTGTCACCAGTTGTGGCACACGGTCATAGGGCGGCGTGATCGGCGCGGCTTCATCTTGCAGCGTTTGCCATTTCACCATGCGCACACTGTTCCAGAAATTGCCCTGGGTCCAGGACAGTGATGCGTCGTTGGCCAGCAAGCGCTGGGTCAGTGGCGAGCTTGAGGTGCCAGCAAAATCGCGCCAATAATTGTCATCGCTAACCCGGTTTAACCCCAGGGTCAGGAACACGCCGCCGTCGGAGATGCGCTGCGTCAGGCTGTTGCGCAGCGTAGCCTGATGTCCCAGTGCGAGCCCCCAACGATGGCTGTTGCGCAACTGATCGGCCGGCATCAGGTCAAACTGCACCTGACCTGAATAGTCTGGCTCCAGGTACCGAACCTCGCTGCCCAGGTTGACACCTCGCTTGCTCAGCAAGGTCGGCGTGAACGTGGCATCACGGTTCGGCGCCATGTTCCAGTAGTACGGAACGGCTACCACAGCGCCGTTGACATTGTCCAACCCCAGAGTGGGCGGCATAAACCCAGATTTGCGCTTGGCGCTCAGAGGAAAGCTCAGGTACGGGATGGGCAACAAGGGCAGGCCCTTGAAGCTCAACAAAGCTCCCTCGGCTGTACCTACATCGGTCTCGTTGTCCAGCTGGAGTGTCGCGGCGCGCAAGATCCAGTCTGGCATCCAGTTCGGCCCCGGCAAGCGGCGGCAACTGGTCAAAGTAGCGTTGTGAATGATCGAGCGTTGCTCATCAATGAAATCGATCCGATCAGCCTGGCCGTTGGCATCATTCTTCGGAAAGTAATAGCTCGGTTGCTGGAAAAAACCCTTGAAGGTGTCGAGCTTGAGTTCCAGCAATGGCCCTTCATAGACGTTGCCTGCCCGGTTGATGCGCACCTGCCCGATGGCCCTGGCCAAGTCACCCGGCTGCTCATACTCCAGTCGGTCCGCCTTGATCACCAGATCGCCGCGGCGCAACATGACATGACCCTCGGCCAGCGTTTCCAGGTCGGTCCGCCCGCGCAGCCGATCAGCGAAAAGAAACGTGGGTAGCGCACCACGCGAAGTGGCAATATCCTCCTTCAACAACGTGCTCGCACTCAGGTTCAGCGTCGGGACTTCGGGCACCGGCTGCGCCCACAACGACATTCCCTGCAATACAGCGCAAGCAAGCAGGGTGGTCCGACTGAAGGTCAGGTCGAGCAGCAAAATGCGCATGGACTGGGCGGTGGATTCGAGCCTGGCGGCAGTGTGCAAGTGAACTTGTGGCGTTCGGGTTTGTAGAATGGATTATCCATGAGCCATGACGCCCCTACCCAAGCCGTTCCGAGCAGTGTGCCCGTTTGGACCGATACCCAACGCCAAACCAACTTCGAGACCTGGCTGAGCCGACTCGCCCAGCCTTTTGGCCTCAGAACCGACTCCTTGCGCAAAGCGTCCGAAGACGCCAGCTTTCGGCGCTATTTTCGAATTGATTCCAGCCGCACCAGCTACGTCATCATGGACGCGCCACCCACGCAAGAGGATTGTCGGCCCTTCGTCAAGGTGGCCGAGCTGATGCATACGGCGCAGGTGAACGCGCCGCAAGTGCTGGCCTGGGACCAAGAGCAGGGCTTCATGCTGCTCACCGACATGGGCACACAGACCATGCTGCAAGGTATCAACCGGACCGATGCACGCGCCAATCTGGCCTGGTATCTGGAAGCCATCGAGGCCTTGATTGCCTGGCAACGCGCCTCCAAACCTGGCGTTCTGCCAGCCTATGACGAGGCCTTGCTGCGTCTTGAAATGCAGCTCTTCCCCGACTGGTATCTCGCGCGCCACCGCGGCGGCGCCGTCGAGGGCGAGCTACAGCGCACGCTGGAGACCATGTTTGCGCTCATCGTCAAGAATAATCTGGCCTGGCCGCAGGTCTATGTGCACCGCGACTTCATGCCCAGGAATCTGATGCTCGGCGCCACCGGCCTCGGGATACTGGACTTCCAGGACGCCGTCTACGGCCCCATCACCTACGATATTGCCTGCCTGATGCGCGACGCCTTCCTGAGCTGGGAAGAAGACTTTTGCCTGGACGTCACGGTACGCTACTGGGAGCGGGCGCGCAAAGCCGGTCTGCCGGTGGGTGCGGATTTTGGCGAGTTCTATCGGGGTGTCGAGTGGATGGGCTTACAGCGCCACCTGAAAGTGACCGGCATCTTTGCCCGCCTCACCCTGCGCGACGGAAAACCCCAGTACCTGGCCGACACGCCACGCTTCATCAACTACATGCGTGCCACCTGCGCCCGCTACCGCGAGCTCAAACCACTGCTGCACCTGATCGAGAAGGTCGAAGGCATTGAAGTACAGCAAGGCTATGCCTTCGGCCGCCTCTAGAGCGCGCACTGCTTGCCATGCCCCGCTTCTACTGCCACGCCAAACTGGTCAGCGGTGAATTGCTGAATCTTCCCCCTGGCGCTGCCCGCCACGTTCAGGTGCTGCGCCTGCAACCCGGCGACACCATCACCCTGTTCAGTGGCGGCCCAGGTGAGACCGGCATCGCTGGCGAGTTCGGCGCCACCATCACACGCATGGGACGCAGCGAGGTCGAGGTGAAGCTTGGCGAGCACCACCCGGTGCAACGCGAAGCCAGACTGCGGGTGCAACTGGCCATCGGCATGCCGGCCAACGAGCGCATGGACTGGCTGGTAGAGAAGGCCACCGAGCTGGGGGTGGCCAGCATCCAGCCCCTGATGACGGAGCGCAGCGTGTTGCGCCTGAGCGATGAACGCGCCGGGAAGAAGATCGCCCACTGGCAAAGCATCGCCATCGCCGCTTGCGAGCAGTGTGGCGGCAACCAAGTGCCGCTGATTCATGAAGTGATGAGCTATGCAGCATGGCTCAAAGCGCGGGCTGCGTCAAAGCCCTTGCCCACCGAGCGTGCCCTGCTGCTGTCCCTGCGCGAAGGCACGGTTGCACTGCGCCAGACGCTTCTCAGCTGTGACTCTGCGTTCAGCGCCATCACCCTTCTGTCCGGCCCCGAAGGCGGACTGAGCAACACCGAGGAAGAAGCGGCTGTAGCCCTCGGATTCAAACCTGTCACGCTGGGGCCGCGCGTGCTGCGTGCCGAAACGGCAGCCCTGACAGCCCTGGCCGGGCTGCTGCTGTAGCAAGTGGCCCGCGATACGTCGCGAAAGCGTCGTTGCCGGGTATCATCCCGATTCCTTCTCACCAACAGGAGCTGCACATGGGACTGATGGACTTCGTCAAGAAACAATTCATTGACATCATCACTTGGACTGAAGACTCGGACGGCACCCTGGCTTGGCGCTTTCCGATGGCCGACATGGAGATCCAGAACGGCGCTTCCCTCACCGTGCGCGAGTCGCAGATGGCGCTGTTTGTGAATGAAGGCAAGGTGGCTGACGTGTTCGGCCCCGGCACCCACAAGCTGACCACGCAAACACTGCCGGTCCTGACCTACCTGAAGAACTGGGACAAGCTGTTCGAATCGCCCTTCAAGAGCGATGTCTACTTCTTCAGCACGCGCCAGCAGGTGGACCAGAAGTGGGGCACGCCACAACCCATCACCATTCGCGACAAGGACTTTGGCGCGGTGCGCCTGCGTGCCTTTGGCAACTACAGTTTCCGCGTCGCTGACCCCAAGCTGTTTCACACTGAAATCTCGGGGACGCGTGAGCGCTATGAAGTAGGCGACCTGGACGGTCAACTGCGCGGCCTGGTGCTACAAAACATCAGCAACGCCATCGCCAGCAGCGGCATCCCGTTTCTGGACCTGGCGTCGAACCAGCTCAGCTTTGCCCAGGCGCTCACAGCCCAGCTGACTCCTGAGTTCGTCAAACTGGGCCTGAAGCTCGAAGGCATGACCGTGCAGAACGTCTCGCTGCCCGAAGAACTGCAAAAGGTACTGGATCAGAAAATCGGCATGGGCATGGTTGGCAACGACATGGGCAAGTTCATGCAGTACCAGACCGCGCAAGCAATTCCCAAATTTGCCGAGAGCGCGGGGGGTGCTGGCGGCGGCATTGCCGGTGACGCCATGGGTCTTGGGGCCGGTGTCGCGCTCGGGCAGGTGCTGGCGCAGAACCTCGCTGCCGGCTTGCAGGGCGGCGCCAGCGCCAGCCCCGCCGCCGCTGCGGCCCCCGGCGTGAAAGCCGAAGATGTGATGGCCACCCTGGAAAAACTGGGTGACCTGAAAGCCAAGGGCATCCTGACCCAGGAAGAGTTTGACGCCAAGAAGGCAGAGTTGTTGAAAAAGCTGGTCTAGGCGGCGACTTGTCCTCTCATGCTGACTGCTTGTCTTCCGGACCCTGAGCCGGGATCCGTGAATGGCTACGCAAGCACCCCAACGCGCCTACCGAGCACCCTGCCCGGGCTGCGGCGCGCCGATTGAGTTTCACAGCGCCCAGTCCACCCACGCGGTCTGTGCCTATTGCCAGAGCACGGTTGTGCGCCAGGGCGAGACGCTGGCGCGCCTGGGCAAGATGGCTGAGTTGTTCGACGATCACAGCCTGCTCCAGTTGCAGGCCTCTGGGCACTGGAAGGGCCAGGCTTTTACCCTGGTTGGGCGTCTGCAATACAAGTACGCCGAGGGCACCTGGACCGAGTGGCATGCGGTGCTCGACGATGGCACCAACGCCTACCTGAGCGAAGACAACGGTGCTTACGTTTTTGCCAGACCGTTGCCGGTCCAGACCGTTGTCCCGGCCGCTGAGCACTTTCGGGTCGGCGCCACCACGGCGATCAAGGGCAAGCCCTACAGCGTGGCCTCCAACAACCAGGTCGCCTTGCTATCGGCGCAGGGCGAGCTGCCACGCCTGCCGGCACTGGGTCAACCGTTCAACATGGTCGAGCTTCGTAGCCAAAGCAGTGGCGCCATCGGGCGTGTGGCCGAGGTCTTGAGCATCGACTACGGTGTTGAGCCACCGTCTCTATCCATCGGTCAGTCGGTCTTGCTGGAGGAACTCAAACTCAGCGGACTGCGCGACGAATCCGTCAAGAACGAGCATGCTCGGCAATTCAGTTGCCCGAGCTGCGGCGCCCAACTCACCGCATTGCTGGCCAGCAGCAAGAGTCTGAGTTGCTCATCCTGCAATAGCATCATTGACCTCAGCGCCGGTATCGGCGCTGAACTACGCCATGCGGTGCAGGACGAACCGGTAGCGCCGCTGATCGCGCTCGGCAGTCAGGGCGCGTTGCAGGGCGTGGTGTGGCAGGTGGTCGGCTTCCAACACCGCATGGGCACCGAGCCAAGCGACCCAGACGAGCACTTTGGTTGGGAAGAGTACCTGCTTTACAACGCCAAGCGTGGTTTCATCTTCTTGGTTGATTCCACCGAAGGCTGGAGTGTGGTGCAGCCCTGCACCGGGGCACCTGCGCTGAGCAGCAACCAGCAAAGCGCCAGCTATCTGGGCAGCACCTATACGCTCAAGGAAAGCTACAACGCCGAAACAAGCTACGTGGCAGGCGAGTTTTACTGGCAGGTCAGTCGCGGCCAAAAGACCTGGAACCGCGACTTTGTCAGCGGCAAGAACCTGCTCTCGATGGAGCAGTCAGCCAACGAAGTTACCTGGTCGTCCGGCAGTCGCATTGACGCCGACACGGTCGCCAAAATATTCAAGCTGGAAGACAAGAAGGCTGCCCTTCAACGCAGCGACACTGGTCCCTTCAGCGCCGCAAAGTCGGTCGGCATCGGCACCGTCATCGTGATACTGGTGATTCTGCTGGTGTTCCTGTTCTTGATCAGCCGCTGTTCCAGTTGCGACCCAGCCACCCAGAACTGCACCAGCAGCAGCGCCCGCAGTTCCGGCGGTTCCTGGGGTGGCTACTCGGGCGGCGGCGGGCACAAGTAAAGCAAGTTTTTGAAGGAGATAGACATGGGCATCGAATGGATCAAACCGGGAGCCATCTTCAGTTCACTGATCTTTGCGCTGATGGGCGTGCTGATATTTTGGGTCTGTTTTGTGATCATTGACAAGCTCACGCCCTACCAGCTGTGGAATGAGCTCATCGAAAAACAAAACCGGGCGCTGGCGCTGGTGGTGGCCGCCATGTCGCTCGGCATTTGCATCATCATCGCCGCCGCCATTCACTGATGCGCGATCAAACGCCGGGCCCGCGCCCGGTTGAAGTCGCCCTGCTGGCGTCGGTCTTCATTGTCTCTGCCTGCGGCCTGGTCTATGAACTCGCAGCCGGTGCGCTGGCGTCTTACGTGCTGGGTGACTCGGTCCTGCAGTTTTCTACCGTCATTGGCAGCTATCTGTTTGCCATGGGAGTCGGCTCTTATCTGTCACGCTTTTTCGAACGTCAGCTGCCGGCCCACTTTCTGCGCATCGAACTGATGGTCGCGCTGGTAGGCGGTGCGCTGCCGGCTTTGCTCTTTGTTACCCACGCGGCGCTGCCGGGTTCGTTCCGGCTGGTGCTGTATTCGCTGGTGCTGGTGGTGGGCACGCTGGTCGGGCTCGAGATTCCGCTGGTCATGCGCATTCTCAAGCGCAACGTAGCGCTGAAAGACCTGGTGTCGCAGGTGCTGACCTTTGATTACCTGGGCGCGCTGGCGGTGTCGCTGGCGTTTCCGCTGATCCTGGTGCCCCAGCTCGGCCTGATTCGTACCGGTCTGCTGTTCGGGCTGATGAACGCTGCCGTGGCGCTCTGGGCGCTCTGGCTGTTTCGCCATGAACTGCGCCAGTTGCGCGCGCACGCGCTGGCCTGCGGCCTGTGCCTGCTGGCCCTGGCTGGCGGCATGGCGGCGGCCGACCACATCACCACCTGGGCCGAAGACCGGCTCTACCAGGACCCTGTCGTGTTCGCCGTCAATTCACCCTACCAGCGCATCGTCCTGACGCGCCACAGCGGCGACGGCCGGGTCGGCTACCGGCTGTTTCTAAACGGCAATTTGCAGTTTGCCGAACGTGACGAATACCGCTACCACGAAGCCCTGGTGCACCCGGTGATGGCCGGGCACGGCGGCGCCAGGA
>CAYHDD010000041.1:0-10660 GCA_964355195.1 uncultured Rhodoferax sp.
GCCGCCAAGCGCGGCCTGCTGGCGGATCGACTCACCGGTGATGGCTTGGTTCCGCTGCGCAGCGCGATCGGTCAACACGATGATCCGCAGCGCAGCTTGCACTTCGCCAAGAGCGCCCAATGGATCGCCTACCGAACCAACCACATGGCGCTACTCAGCAGCCCGGCGGTGACGCAACAGTTGCTGGCGTGGCTTCGGCCCGCATCAGACTGAGCGCCGAGGCGGGCGGTCTGCCCAGCGTCTTCAGTCGCTGAGCGAGCTGTCCAATACCGCCTTCCACAGGGTCAGCACAGCCTTGCGCTGGGCTTGAAGTTCGCTCAGCTGGACGTGTGTGGGTGCTTCGTCGAGCCGCGCGCGGTGTTGTACGTGGCGCATTTCACGGTAGGCTCCGGCCGCTGCGTGACCGACACCGCTCGGTAGCAGACCGAGCACCTCGGCGCGCTCGAGCAGGGCGATGTTGCCGGTGTTGGCGATCAGTTCCTCGTGCGCGCCAGCGTGGCACAGTACCAGATACTGCATGACAAACTCGACATCAATCATGCCGCCGGGGCTGTGCTTGACGTCGAAATGGTCGCCCTTCACCGGGTGCGCTGAGCGGACGCGCTCGCGCATGTTGACGATTTCCTTCTTCAGTTCCTGCGCATCACGCGGTGCGGCAATGACGGCTTTGCGTATTTCGTCGAAGCGCTGGCGCAAGGCCTCACCACCAAGCACGAAACGGGCGCGCGTCATGGCCTGGTGCTCCCAGGTCCAGGCGGTGTTGCTGCCGCGCTGCAATTGGTAGTTGGCGTAGGCGTCGAAGGTGGTGATCAGCAGACCGGAATTGCCGTTGGGACGCAGGGCCGTATCGATTTCGTACAGGTCGCCTTCGCTGGTCTTGACGGTCAGCCAATTGATCAGTTTGCGCACCAGACTGGCATACACCTCGAGTGCACGCTCGTCGTCGTCCTGGTAGACGAAAACGATGTCCAGGTCGCTGCCGTAACCGAGTTCCTTGCCGCCCAATTTGCCGTAGGCGATGATGGCAAAGAGGGGATCGTCGCGATGCTTCTTGCCCAGCCGGCTCCAGCACCAGCGGGTTGTCACGCGCAGCACCGCGTCGGCCAGCGAGCTCAGATCGTCAGCCACCTGTTCAACGCTCAGGCGTCCTTCAACGTCACGCGCCAGCGTGCGGAAAACCTCGGCGTGGTGTGCACGCCGCAACAGGTTGAGCAAGCCTTCGTCGTCATCCTCGCGACTGGCGGCGAGCGAGGCGCGCCGCTGGTCAAGCTCACGCTCGAAGTCGGTGGCGTCGAAGCGTTCGTCGAGCATGTCCGCATTGGCCAGCTCGTCGATGACGCCCGGGTGGCGCAGCAAGTAGCGCGCCGGCCAGCGTGCGGCCCCCAGCATGCGAAGTAGGCGTTCGTGCACATTAGGCCGCTCCAGCAGCAAAGCCAGGTAGCTTTCGCGGCGCAGCAGGGGCTCGATCCAGTCGGCCAGCCGCACGGCGGCGGTCTCGCTGACCACGCCCTCGCTTACCCACTGCGCGGTGCGAGCGATCAGACGCAGCAGGCGGCCGCGCGACTCTTCGCGCAAGGCCAGCACGCGCGGGTGCGTGCTCCACGAGTGCA
This sequence comes from uncultured Rhodoferax sp., assembly GCA_964355195.1. GTDB lineage: Bacteria > Pseudomonadota > Gammaproteobacteria > Burkholderiales > Burkholderiaceae_C > Rhodoferax. The sequence continues at coordinate 1,611 of CAYHDD010000041.1, forward strand.
GGCGCTCGCGAAACGCCTCTGGCAACTGCTTGAGCAAGTCCTCAAAGCCGACCGGTGCTGGCTTAGCCTTGGCGCCGTTGCAACCCTTGCATTCCTTCTCAGCCCCGCCCCCGAGCAAGGCATCAAATTCCTGGGCTACCAGTTCGCGGTGGCAGTCGAGCAGGTGCAAGAGCGTCGGTACGTTGGGATAACCCATGCTGTTGGCGATCCAAAGCAGGTCTGCGTCGCTGCCGGGCAGGACATGGGTCTGCTGATCGTCCAGGTATTGAATGCGGTGTTCGACCCGACGCAGGAAGTCGTAGGCCTGGGCCAGTGCCAGTGCGCTTTCCGCGGACATCAGGTTGGCTTTGACCAGACGCGTCAGCGCACTCAGCGTGGGGCGGGTCCGCAGCTCGGGGAATTGGCCACCCCGCACGACTTGCAGCAACTGCACGATGAATTCGATTTCGCGGATACCACCGCGTCCAAGCTTGACGTCGTTGGCGCGTTCCGGGTGCCCACTGCTTCGCTTGCTGGCATGCTCGCGAATCTGCCGGTGCAGCACCCGCAGCGAGTCGAAGACGCTGTAGTCCAGGTAGCGTCGAAAGACAAAGGGAATGACCACGCTGCGCAGGCTTTGAATGCTGGCGCCGTCGCCACCACCGAGGTGTGCAACGACTCGGCTCTTGAGCCAGGCAAAGCGTTCCCACTCCCGACCCTGGACATGAAAGTATTCTTCCAGGGCGCCCAATGAGACCGCCGCCGGTCCGGAATTGCCGTTTGGTCGCAAGGCAAGGTCGACGCGAAAGACGAAACCATGCTCGGTGCTGTCACCGATCAGGGCGTAGATCGCTCGCACCACCTTGGCGAAGTACTCGTGGTTGGAGATGCGGCCTCGCCCCAACGGGTTGCCGGTCGTTTCACCATCACTGTCGTAGACGTAGATCAGGTCGATGTCGCTCGACACATTGAGTTCGCGTGCCCCCAGCTTGCCCATGCCAACGACCCACAATTGTGCCGAGTCGCCGCTCTCGGTGATCGGGAGGCCGTAGCTTGGTTCCAGCGCCAGCTGGACCTCGCCGCAGGCCTGAGCGAGTGAAAATTCGGCCAGGTCGGTCATCGCCTGCGTCACCTGCTGCAAGGGCGCTTGGCTGTCGCAGTCCAGCGCCAGCAGACGCTCCAGAACCAGTTGCCGAATGGTGCGCAAGGCGCTGCCCAGGTCCAACCCGGTCAGGCGCAAGGCCTCCAGCGCGGTCCTCATGCGTGACTGATCCGGCACACCGTCGGGCAGCAGGGGCAGTTGCTGTGCATAGCGGCGTTGCACACGCTGACCGAAGCGCGAGTACGCGGACAATGCAGGGCGGGTGATAATTCCTGTCATAACTACTGATTCCAAATGGTTGACGCGACACCGGACCCCTCAACACCCCACCCTGGATTGGTCAAGGTGGCGCGTTGGTCTTTGGGTCTGGTCCTGGCGGCCTGGCTCTTCTTCGGGCTGACGTGGGGGGCGTTGCACTGGCTGATTGTGCCGCGAATCGGTGAATTTCGCCCGCTGCTGGAGACCCAGGCGACGCGCTTGCTCGGTGTCCCGGTGCGCATCGGCGCGGTGGCAGCGCATTCCAACGGCATGATCCCCTCCTTTGAGCTCTCCGATATTCAGCTCTTTGATGACCAGGGGCGTGCTGCTTTGCGCCTGCCGCGCGTTCTGGTGGCGCTGTCGCCGCGCTCGCTGTGGCTGCTGGGTTTCGAGCAGTTGTATGTCGACCGCCCGGAACTCGATATCCGCCGCGGTGTGGACGGCAAGATACTGATTGCCGGACTCGATCTTTCACGCAACAGCCAGCCCGACAACGAGGCGACGGACTGGTTGTTTTCACAGATCGAGTTTGCCATTCATGATGGCACGATCCGCTGGACCGATGAATTGCGCGCGGCCCCGACGCTGGAACTCAAGCGGCTCGATCTGGTGCTGCGCAATCGGGGACGGCGGCACGATATGCGCGTCGATGCCACGCCGCCGCCGCAGTGGGGTGAGCGCTTCAGCTTGCGTGGCATGTTCCAGCAGCCGCTGCTGTCGCGTGGCGCCGGGCGCTGGCAGGACTGGGAGGGGCAACTCTATGCTGCCTTCACCCGGGTCGATCTGTCTGCGCTGCGCCGCCATGCCGACCTGGGCGTCGACTTGCGCGAGGGCAGCGGCGCGCTGACGCTGTGGGCCGATGTCAGTCAGGGCCAGGTGCTGGGTGGTGCGGCCGATGTCGCGCTGGGGGCGGTCAATGTCACGCTGGGTCGCGACTTGCAGCCGCTCGAACTGATGTCCGTGCGTGGCCGTGTAGCCGGCAAAGCGCTGGCGGCGGGCTTCGAGTTTTCGACCCAGGCCCTTCAATTCGATACTTCGGACGGTCTGCACTGGCCGGGCGGCAATGTCAGCGTCAATTACCTCGGCGGGGAGGGCAAGGTGGCGGCGCGGGGCGAGTTTCATGCCGACAAGCTGGACTTGCGTGCACTGGCGCAAATCGCCGAAAGGCTGCCCTTCGATGCATCGATGCGCGAGCGGTTGCGCTCACACGCGCCCAAAGGCTTGGTGGAGAGCGTGCAAGCGCGTTGGCAGGGTCGTCTGGACAGCCTGGCCCAATTTGAGGTCAAGGGTGCCGTCAGTCAATTGGAGCTGGCGCCCTCGGGCGGACTACCGGGGCTGAGCGGCGTCAACATTGAGTTTGATGCCAATCAGGCCGGTGGTCGTGCCAGTGTCAAGTTACACCAGGGCGCGCTGCAACTGCCCGGTGTCTTTGATGAGCCGACGCTTGCTGTGAATCTGTTGAGCACCGATCTGCGCTGGCAGGTCAACGGTGAGCGCATCGCCGTTCAACTGCCCAATCTGAAGTTCAGCAACGCCGATGCCCAGGGCGAGGCGCAGCTGAACTGGGAAACCAGTGATCCGGCCAAATCGGGCGCACGCGCCCGATTTCCGGGGCTGCTGGACCTACATGGAACTTTGAGCCGTGCCGAGGGCACCCGGGTTCACCGCTATTTGCCTTCCCTCATCGGACGCGGGGTGCGCGACTACGTCCGTGATGCGGTACAGAGCGGCACCGCCAGTGGGGTCAAGTTCAAGCTCAAGGGTGACCTGCATGACATGCCCTTCCATGACCCCAGGCGGGGGGAATTCAGGATTTCAGCGGATGTTCGCAACGCCAGTTACGCCTACGTGCCGCGTAGTGTGCAGGCGAAGGACGAGTTGCCCTGGCCTGCGCTGACGCAACTGAGCGGGGAACTGATCTTTGAGCGTGCACAAATGCAGATCAAGGGGGTCAAAGCCAGAATCGGCGCCGGGGGGCTGCTACAGATCACCAGGGCAGAGGCTCTGATTCCCGACTTGGCCCATGCCGTGGTGGTCGTCAACGCCGAGGCCCGGGGTGCCCTGGCCGAGGGCGTCGGCATTGTCAATGGGTCTCCCTTGGGTGACATGATCGGGCAGTCCTTGAGCCGCTCCAGCGTGGCTGGCGCGACCGATCTCAAGCTGAAGCTGACGCTGCCAATTGTCGATCTTGAGAAGTCGCTGGTGCAGGGCAGCGTCAGTTTGAACGGCAATGACATCCAGATAACGCCCGACACGCCGCGGTTGACGCGTGCGCGCGGTCTTGTGCGCTTTTCAGAAAGCGAGTTCTCCATCGTCGGTGGGCTGGCCCAGATGATGGGCGGTGAGGTGCGCTTGGAAGGTGGTTCGACCAGTGCCGCCACGCTAGGCGCAGCGCGCTTGGGTCCGTCCGTGCTGATACGAGCCAATGGCCGCGCGAGCGCTGAGGGTTTACGCCAGGCCAGGGAGTTGGGTTTTGTGGCGCGCTTGGCACGGCGAGCCAGTGGCACGGCGTCGTACAGTGCTGTGCTGGGCTTTCGCCGGGGCGAGCCCGAACTTCTGGTATCAAGCAACTTGCAGGGCATGGCGCTAAATCTGCCGGCCCCCTTCGTCAAGGAGGCCGAGGCTCTTGTGCCCTTCAAGCTGGAGACTGCTCTGCTGCGCGATTCGCTACAGCCGGGGTCGGCAGGTGTGGCGCGGCTGCGTGACCAGATGACGCTGGAGTTTGGGCGCCTGGCATCGTTCGTCTACCTGCGCGATCTGTCTGGGCCGGAGCCACGGGTCATGCGCGGTAGCGTGGCGATTGGCCTGTCGCCGCAAGAGTCTGCACCGCTGCCCGATGAGGGTGTGGCCGCCAACATCAGTGTGAACAGTGCTGATCTGGACAGTTGGAGTGCGATTCTTTCGGAGAGTGCCAACACCTCGCTGACCGACAGCCAATCGAGTCATGCCGCACTGGGCTACTTGCCCACGAGCATGGCGGTGCGGGCGTCGGAGTTGATTTTCGGTGGGCGCAAATTGCACGATGTGCTGGTCGGTGGGTCGCGCGAGGGGCAGCAGTGGCGTGCCAATCTGACGGCCAGCGAACTCAATGGCTACATGGAGTACCGCCAGCCCTCGGGCAGTGGCAACGGGCGCGTCTACGCCCGACTCGCCAAATTGATTGTTGCGCCCAGCGTCGTCAGTGAAGTCGAGGCCCTGCTGAACGAACAGCCGGCCAGCATCCCGGCGCTGGACATCGTGGTGGAGGACTTCGAGTTGCGCGGCAAGCGCCTGGGGCGCCTGGAGGTCGATGCGATCAACCGCAGCGCTGCCGCTGTGGCGCGCGAGGGCGGTGTACGAGAGTGGCGGCTCAACAAGCTGAATCTGGTGACACCAGAAGCGACGCTGACAGCCAGTGGCAACTGGGCCAGCTTGAATGCCCAGAGCGTCGCGCCGGTGCCTTCCGCGTCGGCCCTGCGGGCCGTGCCGGAGCGACGGCGCACGGCGATGAATTTCAAGCTTGACATCGCAGACAGTGGAGAACTCCTGGCACGTTTTGGCATGAAGGACGTGATTCGAAAAGGGCGTGGCAAGATGGAAGGGCAGGTGGCTTGGCAGGGCTCGCCTTTCAGTCTGGATTACCCAACGATGACGGGCGCCTTCACGGTCAATATCGAGAGTGGTCAGTTCTTGAAGACGGACCCCGGCTTGGCCAGGCTGCTTGGCGTGCTCAATCTGCAAGCCTTGCCACGGCGTTTGACGCTCGATTTTCGCGATGTCTTCAGCGAAGGTTTTTCCTTTGATTTTGTGCGCGGTGACGTCAGTATTGAGCACGGCATCGCCAACACCAATAACCTGCAGATGAAGGGTGTCAACGCGGCTGTGCTGATAGAGGGCCAGGCCGACATTGCCAAGGAAACACAGGACATCAAGGTGGTCGTGATTCCAGAAATCAATGCCGGCACGGCCTCGCTCATTGCTGGCGTCATCAACCCGGCCATCGGCATCAGCACCTTCCTCGCTCAGTTGATATTGCGCCGACCGCTGGGTGAGGCAGCGACGCAGCAGTACCACATTGACGGCAGCTGGACCGATCCGAAGATGACGGAAGTACCGCACAAGACGGGAGGCGAGGGCAAGCCGGAGACACCAGCCAGCGCGCCCAAGGACCCGGTCCGTTGACGACGCCATGCAAGAACCGTGGAGTGAATCCTTGACGCGCGCACTGGCGGCGGCGCTGTCGGTCCTGCTGGCGGGCCTGATGATTGCCTGTGCGAGTGGCCCGGTGCGCGAGAGTGTGCCACCGAGGCCTGCCCCGGTGCCCGGTCCGGCAGCTCAGCCCGGGCCGATCCCGGCGCTGCGCCTGCCGACGGGGGTCTTGCCAGCGCCCATCATGCAGGCCAGGAGCCGCTGGATCGCGGTGCCGTGGGCCGACTTGCCTGGCCTTGAGCAAGACCCCCTGCACGAAGCCTGGAACGCCTGGCTGCTAAGCTGTGAACGCCCAGGGCCGGTCTTCGCGCCACTCTGCGCCGAGGTGCGGCGTTTGACCATCAGCGATGCTTCCGAGCAACGTGCGTGGATGATGGCGCGCTTGCAACCCTACCGCGTTGAGGACTTGAATGGTGGGGCTGAGGGCTTGCTGACCGCCTACTTTGAGCCCGTGCTGGAAGCCTCCAGAACGCCCAGTGCGAAGTACTCGGTGCCTTTGCACCGCCCGCCCGCCGGTCTGGCGCAGCGCAAACCCTGGTATTCGCGCCAGGAGGCCGACACGCTGGCCCAGGCGCAGGCGGCGCTGCGCGGGCGGGAGATTGCCTTTCTGGAAGATCCAGTCGATGCCCTGATCTTGCAGATTCAGGGCTCCGGGCGCTTGCGCGTCAAACAGGCTGACGGTACGCAGGTCTTGCTGCGACTGGCTTATGCCGGCTCCAACGAGCACGCCTACAAGAGCGTGGCGCGATGGCTGCTCGATCAGGCCATGGTGCCTGACGGCTCGTGGGCGAGCGTCAAGAACTGGGTGCGGCGAAATCCGGAGCGTGTCAAGGAGATGCTCTGGAATAACCCGCGCCTGGTGTTCTTTCGGGATGAGCCTTTGTCCGGCTCCGCCGCGTCGGCGGGGCCGAAAGGCGCGCAGGGGGTGGCGTTGACACCGGGGCGCTCTATTGCCGTCGATCCCGGCAGTGTTCCGTACGGCACCCCGGTCTGGCTGGATTCGCGTGGGCCGACCGTTCACTTGCAAACTTTGGTGTTGGCACAAGATACCGGGAGCGCCATCGTCGGTGGCGTGCGAGCCGACTATTTTGTCGGCTCGGGTGACTCGGCCGCGGAGCTGGCGGGCCGTCTGAAACAGAGCCTTCGAATGTGGGTCTTGTGGCCTCGCAGCCCCTGACGGCAATGGTCTGTGTAGGGTGGCTCCGTCGTTCAACCGAGCCGCATACAATACCGGGCTGCAAGATTTTCCCTTTTTGCAGGCAAATATTGGCGTTCAGCCTGGTTGTCACCGTCCTGGAGTTTCACGTGTTTATTTCTTCTGCTTTCGCGCAAACCGCCGCTGCTGGTGGCGATACCCAATCTTCCCTGATGAGCATGCTGCCATTGGTGTTGATGTTTGTCGTGCTCTATTTCGTCATGATTCGTCCCCAGATGAAGAAGCAGAAAGAGCACAAGTCGATGATCGATTCCCTGGCCAAAGGTGATGAAGTGGTGACCGCCGGTGGCGTGCTGGGTAAGGTTGCAAAGATGGGCGACGGCTACCTGAGTCTGGAAATAGCGAGCGGCGTTGAGGTGCAAATACAACGCAGTGCCGTGGTGCAGGTGTTGCCCAAGGGCAGCATCAAGTGATTCCGAGATTCAAAGCTGACTAGAGTTTAGGGAAGAAGCGCGAACATGAATCGTTATCCGGTTTGGAAGTACACGATCATCGTGATCGCACTGCTGATGGGGGTTTTGTACACCCTGCCGACATTTTTTGGTGAAGCACCGGCGGTGCAGGTGGCTTCCGTCAAAGTCACGACCAAGGTCGATCAGAGCACCAAGGCCAAGGTAGAGGAAGTCCTGAAGGCGGCCGGGGTTCAGGCTGATTTGGTGGTCCTCGACAGCACGTCGGTGAAGGCCCGTTTTGACTCGACCGACACGCAGCTCAAGGCCAAGGATGTCATTCAAAAGGCATTCAACCCCGATCCGGCCAACGCCAGCTATGTGGTGGCACTCAATCTGTTGTCGCGCTCGCCGGCCTGGCTCGCTTCGCTGCACGCTTTCCCGATGTACCTGGGTCTGGATTTGCGCGGTGGAGTGCACTTCATGCTGCAAGTGGACATGCAGGCGGCGCTCGCCAAGAAGGCCGAATCGCTGGCCGGCGACCTGCGCAGCAGCATGCGCGAGAAGAATGTGCGTCATAGTGGCATCAGTCGCAACGCTCAGACGATCGAAGTCCGCTTTCGCGATGAGGCCACGCTGGCAGCGGCCAAGGCGCTGATTCAGGACTTGTTCACTGACCTTCAGACCGTCGATACCCTGAGCGGGACCGACTATCTGCTGACAGCCTCCATCAAACCGGAAGCGGCGCGCCGTGTGCAGGAACAGTCGCTCAAGCAGAACATTACGACGCTGCACAACCGGATCAATGAGTTGGGTGTGGCCGAGCCGGTCATCCAGCAGCAGGGTCTGGACCGGATCGTGGTCCAGTTACCGGGCGTGCAGGATACGGCCAAAGCCAAGGACATTCTGGGGCGCACGGCGACGCTGGAACTGCGCATGGTTGACGATGGCTCGGAAGCGCGCGCGGCCGAGTCTGGCAGCGGTCCTGTGCCTTTCGGGGATGAACGGTTTCTGGAACGCGACGGTCGTGTCGTGATCGTCAAGAAGCAGGTCATCTTGACCGGCGAGAGTCTGGAAAACGCGCAGCCCGGTTTTGACTCGCAGACGCAACAACCCAAAGTGGATTTGACGGTCAACGCTGCCGGTGGACGCATCATGCGCGACGTCAGTCGTGAGAACCTGAAGAAGCGCATGGCAATCGTGCTCTTCGAAAAGGGCAAGGGCGAAGTGCTGACAGCACCGGTGATTCAGGGCGAACTGGGCAACCGCTTCCAGATTTCCGGCACCATGAGTGTCACCGAGGCCAACGACCTGGCCTTGCTGCTGCGGGCGGGTGCGCTCGCAGCGCCGATGGAAATCATCGAGGAAACCACCATTGGCCCAAGCCTGGGTGCAGAGAATATCGCCAAGGGTTTTGACAGCGTGACTTATGGCTTTGCGGCAGTGGCGATCTTCATGTGCATTTACTACATGCTGTTCGGCATGTTCTCCAGCGTCGCGCTGGCGGTCAATCTGCTGCTGCTGGTGGCGGTGCTGTCGATGTTGCAGGCGACGCTGACACTGCCGGGCATGGCGGCCATGGCGTTGGTGCTGGGTATGGCGATTGACTCCAATGTGCTGATCAACGAGCGCGTGCGAGAGGAGTTGCGCGGTGGTGCGTCGGCGCAGGCGGCCATCAGCGCCGGCTATGAACGTGCCTGGGCCACGATTCTGGATTCCAATGTAACGACGCTGATTGCCGGCTTGGCCTTGCTGACTTTTGGCTCCGGTCCGGTGCGGGGCTTTGCCGTTGTGCACTGCCTCGGCATCTTGACCAGCATGTTTTCCGGCGTGTTCTTTTCAAGAGGATTGGTCAACCTGTGGTACGGCCGAAAAAACAAACTCAAGAGTCTGTCCATTGGTACGGTCTGGCGTCCGG
>CAYHDD010000042.1:0-10646 GCA_964355195.1 uncultured Rhodoferax sp.
AAAAAGTCATCGTAGGATCCAGTAAAACCGACACAATGCCATGTTAAAACAACAAGATACAGAACCTTTTTAATGTAATACATAATGTTTGATGCGGTTCGGCAGAAGCTCAATCCGGCTTGAAGAGGCGGTCAAAGTTGCTGCTCGTGGCTTCGGCCAACTGTTCCAGCGAACAAGCACGCAACCGCGCCAGCTCAGCGGCCACGAAGCGCACATAGGAGGGGTTGTTGGTCTTGCCGCGGTAGGGTGCCGGCGCCAGATAGGGGCTGTCAGTCTCGATCAGCAATCGGTCCAGCGGCACGAAGGCCGCAATGTCCCGAAGATCCTGAGCATTCTTGAAGGTCAAAATTCCAGAGAACGAGATATAGAAACCCAGGTCGAGTGCCGAACGCGCCACCTCAGCGGTTTCGGTAAAGCAATGAAAGACCCCACCTGCGCAGGCGCTAGAACCATCCTCGCCCTCCTCCCGCAGAAGTCTCAAGGTATCGCTCGATGCCGAGCGCGTGTGCACGACGAGCGGTTTGCCGACGTGGCGCGCAGCCCTTATGTGGGTACGAAAGCGCTCGCGCTGCCAGCCCATGTCGGCCACGCTACGACCTCCCAAGCGGTAATAGTCAAGGCCGGTTTCACCAATCGCCAGCACGCGCGGCAGTTGACCCAGCGTCACAAGGTCATTCAAACCCGGCTCAGCCACGCCCTCGTTCTCAGGATGCACGCCGACCGTCGCCCACAGGTTGTCATACTGCAGCGCCAAGCCATGAACTACAGGGAATTCCTCGATCGTGGTACAGATGCACAGGGCCCGGTCAACCGAGGCCTCGGCCATGGCCTGACGGATAGTCGGAACTTGCGCCGCGAGCTCAGGGAAGCTCAGGTGGCAATGGGAGTCAGTGAACATGGTTGGCCGCACCGGCACGCGCGGTCGTCAAGGCTAGATGGTTTGGGTTGGGCGGTCAGAGGTCAAATTGGCACCCAGAATTTCTTCGATTTTTTGACGCAGTGCTTGCGACTTGTGACCCTCGGGAAACTGGATGCCGACACCTTGCTTGCGACTGTGGGACGCTTTGGCCGGAGTCAGCCAGGCGACCGTGCCCGACACGGGGTAGCGCTCTAACTCACCCGGCAGCGACAGCAGAAGATAGACCTCGTCGCCCAGGACATGATCGCGCACGCTGGGCACGAAAATGCCGCCCTGCGCGAACAGGGGAATATAGGCGGCATAGAGCGCCGCTTTATCTTTGATCGCCAATTGGATGACGCTCGGGCGTTGACTGGTGGACATGGCGTGAAGATCTCGAAAGCAGCTCAGGGCGCTGAGTTTAAGGCGTTTTGCGCTTGACTCACGAGCGCCTCAAGCATCAAGCCAGGGTTGAAGGGGTGCTCCACGGTGCGTTGACTGTCGCGCAGCGCACCCGCCCAAACCGTCAGGGTCGCCATCGAAGGACTTTTCGCAGGCAAAGCCGTGGCTTCAAAAAACCTCGGATCAGCGCCGGCGCTGAGGGCCATCATGTCATGACACAACTTTTGCAAGGCACTCACCACCTGGGACGCCGACCATTCTTTGAATACCCCGACGTTGCCCTCGACAATCGCCCTGGGCAGCTTGAGCCAAACTTGCGCTTCTTGATCAGACAGGGAGTATTGCAAGGCATCTTGGGGCCGCCCCCCGGCGGCACGCAGCAACACGCTGGCCTGTGCTTCCTCCACGGACTGCGAGCGTAGCCAGGTTAGCGCAACTTCGCTAGGCGGCCACAGCATGGTGTGGTTCTGACAGCGACTCCTGATCGTCGGCAGCAGCAGATGCGCCGCCTCACTGGCCAATACAAATCTCAGCTCGCCAGCGGGCTCTTCCAGCGTTTTGAGCAGGGTATTGGCGCTCACCACATTCATACGTTCGGCTGGATAGACCAAGATGACTTTGCCACGCCCACGGGCACTGGTTCGTTGTGCAAACTCCACCGCGTCTCGAAGCGCTTCGACCCGAATCTCCTTGCTCGGCTTGCGCTTCTTGTCATCCAGATCCGACTGCGCCGCTTCGCTTAGCGGCCAACCGAGGGTCTGCATGACAGCCTCCGGGATCAAGACACACAGGTCGGCATGGGCGCGCACGTCGACGCTGTGGCAACTGGCGCAAACGCCACAGGCACCGTGCGCACCGGGCTGTTCGCACAGCCAGGCCCGCGCCAGCGCCAGCGCCAGACTGTACTGCCCCAGGCCCGACGGGCCACTCAGCAGCCAGGCATGGCCACGTTGGGCCAGCAAGGTCTTGGTCTGCTCCGCGATCCAGGGCGCACTGCCGGTGTCGGTCATGACAGGTACGCCTTCTCGCGCAGCACCTGCAGCACCTGTTGCCAGACGGCATCGCGGCTCTGGCTGGCATCGATCCTGGCGAAGCGCGCCGGGCTGGCTGCCGCACGCCGCTGGTAGGCGGCCGCCACGCGCTGGAAGAACTCAAGCGGTTGCGCCTCAAACTTGTCAGGCATGCGTGCGGTGCTGAGACGCTGAGCTGCGAGCTCAGGCGGCAAATCAAACCAAATGGTGAGGTCGGGTTGACGAATGAAGTTGTTCGGCTTGTCGCCGACTGCCTGCACCCTTTGTTCGAGTGCTGACAAGGTCGCTTCATCAAGCCCGTGCCCGCCGCCCTGGTACGCAAAACTCGCGTCGGTAAAGCGGTCACACAACACGACCATCCCGTTGGCCAGGGCCGGCTCGATCACCTGTTGCAGATGGTCGTACCGTGCCGCAAACACCAGCAGGGCCTCGGTCAGCACGTCCATCGTATCGTTGAGCACGAGCAGGCGAATCTTCTCGGCCAAAGGCGTACCGCCGGGCTCGCGCGTCACGACGATGCCCCGGCCCTGCGCCCGAAAAGCCTTTGCCAAACCCTCGATATGGGTTGACTTCCCGGCACCGTCAATACCTTCGAAACTGATGAACAAACCGTTTGTCGTCATGCTGACTTCTTACTTTCCGCTGGACTTGCGTTGGTACTTGTTGACGGCTTGATTGTGCGCCTCCAGGCTGTTGCTGAACTCGCTGCTACCGTCGCCGCGAGCGACAAAATAAAGGGCATGCGTTGGCGCCGGTTGCACCGCTGCCAGCAACGACGCCTTACCGGGCATGGCGATCGGCGTCGGTGGCAAGCCGGCTCGGGTGTAGGTATTCCAGGGCGTATCGGTTTGAAGGTCACGGCGGCGCAAGTTGCCGTCAAAGGCTTCACCCATCCCGTAGATGACGGTCGGGTCAGTCTGCAGCAACATGCCCTGCCCCAACCGATTATTGAAGACGCCTGAGATCATGGGCCGATCACTGGCACGCCCGGTTTCCTTTTCGATGATGCTGGCCAAAGTCAGCGCCTGCTCGGCCGACTTCAGCGGGGTGGCGGGCAAGCGCTGGCGCCAGGCCGCCTCCAGATTCTTGTCCATCGCGCGTAGGGCACGCTGCAACAGCGCGAGATCGCTGCTGCCTTTGGCGTAGGTGTAGGTGTCCGGAAAGAAGCGTCCTTCCGGGTGCAGGCCGGGCCGGCCCAGCGTTTTCATGATCAGGTAGTCGGGCAGGCCCCTGGATTCAGGTTTGAGCTGCTCAGCCTTGGCCAGCGCCGAGCGCACCTGCGCAAAAGTCCAGCCCTCAACCAGCGTCACCGCCCGCAAGGCTTCCTCGCCGCGCACCAGCTTGCGCAGCAGCTCGCGCGGGCTGGTATCGGCCTCGATCTCGTAGCTGCCAGCCTTGATTTGACGCGCTTGCCCGGATAGGCGAAACCACCCGTACAGGAGCAGTGGGTTGACATCGACACCGGCCTCGCTCACCAGCTGCGCCACGGCGCGCGCTGAAGTTCCCGCCTCAATGGCGACGTCAACCGTCGGGGCCGACAAGCGCAGACCCTGGTTAAGCCACCAGGCGACCGCACCGGCAAGCGTCGCGACAACAATAAATAAGGAGATAAGAACACGACTCACAACCCTACTGCCTTACATGAAATGGAGGCAGCATGATAATTCACCCCATGCAAAGCAATCTGAATGGCGTTGCGCCGCTGGCGCACCTCGGAGTCATCCGGGCCGAGGGCGTTGACGCCGCCTCATTTCTTCACGGGCAATTGACTCAGGATTTCGTTCAACTCGAATCGTCCGATGCCAGACTGGCCGCGCTCTGTACGGCACAGGGCCGCATGTTGGCCAGCTTCTACGGCATCAAGCGAAGCAGCACTGAGATTTGGCTGATCTGTCAGCGCGACATCTTGACCGACGCGCTCAGGCATTTGTCCCGATTCGTGCTACGGGCCAAGGTGCAACTCAGCGACATCAGTGACCGTTGCGCCCTCTACGGGCTGGCTGGCGCGGCGCTCGATGCGATCTGCCCGTCGCCGCAGGTGGCGTGGACGCGGTTGGAGCGAGCGGGCGGCTCGCTGGTATTCCTGCCTGCGGCGGATGGTGTTGCGCGAGCCCTGTGGCTGGCACCGACCGGCGAGCCCGCCCCTGCGGGTCAAGCACTGAGCAACGAGGCTTGGTGCTGGGGGGAGGTTCGAAGTGGCATTGCGATGATCAGCAAGCCGGTCGCGCAAGCCTTCGTACCCCAAATGCTGAACTATGAATCGGTCGGCGGCGTCAACTTCAAGAAGGGTTGTTACCCCGGCCAGGAGGTGGTCGCACGAAGCCAGTTTCGCGGCATCCTGAAGCGCCGCGCTTACCTGGCTCATTGCCCTGTCGCCTTGAAGCCCGGTGATGAGGTCTTTCAAACCAGCGACGCCGACCAGCCTTGCGGCATGGTGGCGCAGGCAGCCATATCACCGACCGGCGGTTTTGATGCCATTGTTTCGATCCTGGTCACTGCTGCGCAAACGGGAGACCTGCATTTTGCGGTGCCTGGTGGTGCGTCACTCGCGCTGACAGCGGCGCCCTACCCGTTGCTTTCGGATATCTGAAAGCCATACGTCATTCAATTTCCAAGTCATTCGTGTTCAGGCGTGGAGCCTCGGGAAGTGCTTCTGGTACGGCAAGGCGAGACAACAACGTCAGGGGTGATCTGGAATTGGAACTGCCTGGTCAAACGGCGTGCGTCATCTCGATGTGCACAATGCCCGCTTCTTCGAATGGCTCACCCTTGGTTTCAAAGCCGAGGCGAGTATAGAAACCTTGAGCACTGCGCTGCGCATGCAACAGTACCTCGTGATCCCCGCGTTCGGCGGCGGCTTGCATCAATAGCGCCAGCACCTGGCTCCCCAGATTGGCGCCGCGCAGGCCTCGGTTGACCGCCATGCGGCCGACGCGCCCGACACCCGGCGCATGCTGCAACAGCCGTCCGGTGGCGACCGGCATGCCGAGCCGGTTGCACACCAGGGCATGCAACGCCGTTTCGTCCGCCGCATCACACTCGATGTCCATGGCAATCCCCTGCTCTTGCACAAAGACCTCGGTTCGCACCTGTCTTGCCATGGTACCCAGGGCAGCCCAGTGGCCGAGCTCATGGTTTGCCATTGCTTCGCCCGCCTCAAAGGCCAGCAGGATCTCGCGAAAGGCCAGGGGCACCGGCTTGGATGTCTGCGTTGCCGGGTCGGCGAAAACGTAGACCAGATCGCAGTTGATCAAACACGCTTCACCGCGAAAAATTGCACAGACAAACAAAATCGATGAGGTGCCGACGCGACTGCACTTGATCGCAATATCAAGTTGATCATCGAGCCGCGCCGACGCGTGGTACTCAATGCTTGCCTTCTTGACGTACAGGTCACCTTCAAAGGTTTGCATGGCTTGCTCATAAGGCATGGCCATGGCGCGCCAGTAGTCGGCGATAGCCGTGTCGACGTACATCAGGTAGTGTGAGTTGAAGACGATCTTTTGCATGTCGACTTCGGCCCAACGCACACGCAGCCGGTGACTGAAGCGAAAATCCGAGCGCTGTGGAGCTTTCATGGTGATGATCCGGTTTGCTTGCAAGTGTTCATTTCAACAGCTTGGCAACATCTGCCGGATCGAGACCGTACATCTGCGCGAATTCAGCCGCCGCTTTGCCACTACTGGTGAAGGCATTGCGCAGGGCCTCTTCCCTGGCCAGCCGTTGATCGCGTTCGGCCAAGGCTTCTTCGAGCTGTTGGTAGGCCTCCAGGTCACTGTTCTGCACCCGTGTCAGATAGTCTTGCCGTGACAGGCCACTGGCCTCAAACGCCCGTATCAACTGCTGGCGCAGGCGTGGTCGCAAGTCCTGTGGGCTGCGCGCCTGGCGACGACGAAACAGTTCGAGCAAGGCCAGATACACATGTTCCGGCGCGAGCGCATCAACCGCTTCCCCATCCAGGCTGTAGCGCGGTTTGCCATCGGCAATGCTTTGCAGGTAGCGAGTCGAGCGGGTGTGCACGGCGAGCGCCGCTTTCAGTGGCGCTCGCTCAAAGTGCTCTGGGTGGCGCAGCAAGAGATCTTGAAAGACGCCCAGTTTGAGCGGCAGAAAATCGGAACCGAAGAGTTTGGGGTAGAGCGCATAGAGTCTTTCAAGCACCGGCTGCACTGGCAGCTGACGCGCCGCCTTCCTCCCGGCACCAGGCGTAGCCAGGGGTCCGGCTGTGGCCTGTGGCTGCTCCTCGATCACGTCTGTCGGGAGCGCGTTCATGGCAGATCAAGGCCCAGAAACTCACTCAGAGCTGCGCTGCTCAGTGCACCGGCACGACTGACGGTCTGTCCGGTCTTGAGGTTCCTGGCGACCAGAAATGGAACCGATTCGGCGCCAAAACTGTTCAATAACGCTATGTTCTTCTGCATCGCCTGCTCGATCTCGGTGGGAATGCTGCTGGAGGCCGCTATGCCGCCCTTGCCTGCCAGCAATGAAGCCTCGTGTTCGGCCATCAGGGCCGCTGGATTGGCCGCTGTCAGCAGGGCCGCACCTTGAGCGGCACTGATGGCATTGTTCATGCGCACCGGGATCCAGACGAATTTGACCTTCGAATGAAGCGCTTCACTGGCCTGCCAAAGATGACCGCAGTGCGGGCACTGCGCATCAAAGAAGACATAGACGGTGTTGGTACTCATCAAGGCACCCACCGTGAAGCCCTTGGCCTCGGCGGAGATGGCGGCAAGCGACAGCTCCCGTTTGGTGGGAACCACAACCTTGTCGGCCTCGGGTGGCGAGCAAGCGCCCAACAGAAGGCTGGCAAGAAGAATGATGGGTAACAAATAGCGATAGGGTTTCAAACGATGCCTCCAGCGTACAGGATGACGCAGACGATAGTCTGGTCTCAGGGCGCGCATCTTACCGTGAACACGCTGATCAAAGCGCGAGGCTGGCATACTCTGTCCCAGTGAAAGAAGCATCCTCCTCAGCGCGCCCTGCCAAAACGCCAGATCTGTCTGGTTTCTGGTCAGCCGCAATGAGTTGCCCAGCTGACAGCGGGCATTTTGACGAGTTGCGTGGCTGTGTGTCCAGCGGCGAGCCAGTTGATGGGCCTTTGCCGGCGGTGTGGGAAATGTTTTTTCGCTCTGTTCATGACATTGAGACACAAGCCCTGGGCCAGTCTCAGGTGCTGCCGTGGCTGATTGAGGCGTCCGACTGGCATCAGATTGAAGTCGGCGTGCGGCAACGCGCGCGTCTGCTCGAAGAAATCGTGGCGGATGTTTACGGACCGCAACAGCTGCTGGCACAGGGCTTGTTGCCAGCAGGGCTGGTCTTCGGACAACCCGGCTACCTGCGCGCCATGCATGGCGTGAACGCCGTTGGCGGTGCCCATTTGCGCGTTGTAGCCTTCGATTTGACGCGTCAGCCGGATGGTCGTTGGTGCGTGCTGAATCAACATTGCCAAGTACCGACCGGTTGGGGTTACCTGCTGAGGAACCGGGCCCGCAGCGTCGGCCTTTTGCCAGGGGCGTTTGAAGCGTTGCCCGTACGGCCCCTCACGGGCAGTTTCGACGCGCTGCTGCGCGCGCTACAGGAAAGCTGTCCGCTGGCATCCGATGCGCCACTGGCCGTGCTCAGCCCGGGTCACAGTGGCCCAGGCTACGCAGAGCAATGCTGGCTGGCACGCGAGCTCGGCCTGACACTGCTGCGCCCTAGTGAACTGACCGTGCGCGACCAGAGTTTGTATCTCAAGGGACTGGAAGGGTTGATGCCGGTGTCTGTCTTGATCAAGTGCGTCGATGACGAAGACTTAGATCCGCTGGAACTGCGCGTCGACTCCACTGTTGGTGTGCCTGGTCTGTTGCAAGCAACTCGTGCCGGCAAGTTATTGGTGGCCAACGCGCCGGGCTCGGCATTTCTGGAGGCGCCGTCACTGGCCGTCAGTTTGCCAGCCTTGTCGCGCCATCTGCTCGGTGCCGAGCTTGAGCTTTCGACGGTGAAACCAATGGCCGCGGAGGGCCCCGAACAGGCTTCACAACTCCCGGTTTGGCAAGCCGGCATTGACTTCCCCGAGGCTCAATGGCTGATGCATTCAGCCACGCTGCGCGTCTTTGCCTGGTCTGACGGCAACCGGTCCTGGCACGTCTTGCCGGGCGGACTGGCGTGCTTCGCAGGAGCACCCACCCAGAGCGGCGACGTCTGGGTCTTGGGTGCTGAATCGCTCTCGGCACTCGGTGCTGTGGCAAGCCCGACGTGCGGGCCGACAAAGAGGCTCACGCTGCTCAGTCGCCGCGCCGCCGAGCAACTCTTTTGGCTGGGTCGCTACAGTGAGCGGTGCGCCAATGCGATTTCCTTGGCCTGCCTGGCGACGGAGTGCCTTGCGCCCGGGCGCCCCACCTCAGAAGCCTTGTTGGCATGGCTCGGCAGTATGGCGGTCCAAAATCTATTGCTGGCGGCAGACGGGACCTTGCCTTGGTTAGATCGCGATACGTTCGACAAAGTGTTGCGATGCAGACTGGAGCCCGGACCGCAGGGTGGCTGCATCGCTGACAAACTGCGTGCGCTTTCTGCCGCGGCAGCCGATGTGCTGGAGCACTTGCCTGAGCAGCATGATCGGGGCGTTGAGCGAGCGCAAGCCGCCTTGCTGTCCAGCGGTGGGCAAACTGAGCCTGGCCTGGGCGCTCGACAGACTCGCGTGACGTGGCTCAGAGCGGCCGGTCTTGAAGTGGCTGCGATCATGGCGCTGCAAACGGGCGATCAGGTGCAAGAAGAAGTCCGGCGTCTGGTCGGTATCGGTCACAGCGTCGAGAGACTGGGGTTTCGGGCAGCGGCACTGCGCAGCGGTCTGTTGTGCGGTACGCTGCAGACCGTGGATGGGCTTGACGCGCTGAGCGGGCTGTTCAATGGTGGCGCAATGGCCGGCTCAGGGCCATCAGCGAACCCGCATTCCCTGCTCTTTGCTCTGCTGACAGACAACACTGAGGCGCGCTCTCTGGTCGTCAGCGCGCAGTCCCTTCGCCTGCGCTTGATCGGACAACAAGCGGACGCCCAGGACTCCTTGGGCCGATTGGCGTGGCGCGTGCCTGATCCGTTCAATTGGGCCCTGAAAGCTGACCCTGTGGCTCAACTCGATGAACTGCTGCTGCAATGCCAGGCCGACATCTTGGAGCTATCCAATGCGATTTGCAGCGTCTGCGCCGACCACCCGACCGAATTGCCCTCAAGCGATTGATGTCGATGAAGCTGCAAGTTCTGCACCAGACTCATTACGCTTATGACAGCGAGGTCCGCACTTCTCAGCACCTTGCCTACCTGCGCCCGCGCAACGGCCAGTTTCAGCGACTTATAAGTCACACACTTGAGATCAGCCCGGCGCCCACTGAGCTGACCCAAGCCGTTGACGTTTTCGGCAATTCACGCTGCTATTTTTCACTGGAGAGAGCGCACGCGACGCTTGATGTGCTGGCGTGCAGCGTGCTGGAAACGGATGGCCTGTCACTGCCCGACAGTCGAGCCAGTTGGGAGCAGACTAGAGAGCTCCTGCGCTACCAGCCGGGTCGGGCGTATGACCGCGCCGGCGAGTTTGCCTTTGCCTCGCCGCTGGTGCCGGATGGCGCCGAGTTCAGAGCCTATGCCACGCCCAGTTTTCGACCCGCTCTGAGTATTCTGGAGGTTGCCCGCGACTTGATGCAGCGAATTCATCGCGACTTCAGCTACGACAAACACAGCACGCAGAGCGACACGTCGGCACAGCTGGCACTGGCGCAGCGCAAAGGTGTTTGCCAGGACTTTGCCCGTGTGATGCTGGCGTGTCTGCGCAGTCGCGGTCTGGCCGCGCGATATGTCAGTGGCTATGTGCTCAACGAGCCGTTGGCGGGTCAAGCGACATTGATCGGTAGCGACGCATCGCATGCCTGGGTCGCGGTTTATGCGCCGGACCTGCCCGAGGGCAGGCGTTGGTGCGAGTTCGACCCGACCAACCAACGCTGCGGCTGGAATGCGCCCGGCGCGGATTACGTGAGGCTGGCTTATGGGCGCGATTTCTCTGACGTGTCGCCGATCCGCGGCGTCATCTACGGTAGCGCTCAGCAACGCCTGTCGGTTGCGGTGAGCGTGCAGGTTCTGCCAGAGATGCACGATACTTGCCAAACTCCATTTCAACCTCACGTCTCGAAGGAAGACTCATGAAACCACAAGGAATCTATGCCAAGCTCTCCGAACTCCAGATCACGCTGCCGCCTGTGGCAACACCCGCTGCGGCCTACGTGCCATTTGTGCAGACTGGCAACCTGGTATTTCTGAGCGGCCACATTGCAAAGAGGGATGGC